>JAISOF010000011.1 GCA_031275815.1 Candidatus Nomurabacteria bacterium | reverse complement strand
ACATATTTTGGCGAATCCTCCGTGTATTATTACAGCGACGGCAATACGATTTTTGCGGGACCGACGTGGGATTTTGACATAGCGTTTGCGGAGGAGGCGCCCACCGGATTTTTGCAACCCGTCACTGACAACACGTTATATCGAGGGCTGTTGCAATATCCGGAGTTCAAAGAGGCTTTGGCAAAGCGTTTTGATGAAGTGTACGCTGAACTTGTTCCGACTTTGAAAGCCGAATTGGAATATCTGAAAACTAACAGTACTTTCCAAGCCGCCGTTGCCAAACACGAAGAGCTTTATCATCGCAACTCACGTTTGGATGTGCGGGAAGAGTGGTTCGCGCAAAGCCCGACGATTAACAATATTGATTCGATTGAGGGGCATTTGGAATATATCAAGGGCTGGTTGCTGGATGGGGTGGAGATCGACGGAACTCAGTATGAGGGCCGGTTGGAATGGTTGAAAAATCACATCACAGAGTTGTGAAATGAACGAGAAACGGTTCCCATGAGAAAAGTTATGCCTGTTGCGGGTCAGACCTCAGCCCAATGTAAGAGCGGAAACTTCACCTTACACTTTGTGGAAGCTCCACCCTGCACAATATTTTTCGGAAAATGCCTAATTTATTTCTATGGTCTTGATTACCTCTTCAACCACATCGTGGTAATCGCCGTTGTCAGGGCAGGCGGCATAGCCAATCGAAATGGCTTTGGAGCCTTGAATCAAGCGGTAGCCGTAAGATTTGGTGCCGGCAGGCCCTCCATAATCGTCTTCCAAAAATAACTTATCGTTCCCGTTCACCGGCAACCCTGCATTGGTTGAGAAAACAATCGGCATATCGTCCGGAAGATCCATATCGCCCTCATACCAATCGAAGGACAAACCACATTCAAACTCTCCGTGAGCGTCTTGAGGGTGGGGCAACACCTGACCACGCACCTCAGACACCAGTGCCAAGCTGTCTATGCTGTACAAACTCTTGTCGTCTCCTTCTTTGGTGTATAACTTCCAACCGTCCGCCACCTTGAATTTGTATTCTTTGCCGGCTGGTTCATACACCAACCAATCGGCAGTTTCGTCTTTGACCTCTGTATTTTCCACCACTTGGTCTGGCTCGTCTTTTTGATTATTGAGCAGGATATAGCTGACCACCACAATCAACCCAGCAATCACAATCACTAATAGCACCTCTATTAAACCAAATCCCTTTTGCGCTTTTTTCATTTTTTTCCTTTCTTATAATATTAATTGCACCGAAAAAGCCTACGCTTATTCCAGTTACAACTATCATACCACGCACTCCAAGACCACACAAGGTCTTGTTGGCGCCAACCCCCACTTCACAGGGCTCTTCAATCTGTGACGACAGATTGAAGCGAGGAACCGACTGCCACCAATAACGATTGGCTGGCACGGAAGTTCGTCTTATCCAGCCCCCGCGCCGGAAACATGGTCGCGGGGAGCGAAAACACTCCCCGCAAAGTCACCGCGCATAATTTTCGACCAATTCAAGCATCATGCGCCGGCACGGTTTTTCCGGAGGTTTGGTTGTTTTGTGTAGCACATCGTGATAATACCGACAAATCAGCTCTGTATTTTCCGGCAACTCTCGAAATGCACGCCCCAGTTCGTCATCATAATCCGAGCGTGGCCAGTATTTATGATGTTTGGTAGAACGAAAGCTGCTGCCCTCCTTTCGACAATCTTTCCAATACGGGCACTCTTCCCACAGGCATTCTGGCATAGACACATCATCACCTCCTCTAATGTCCCAGCCATCGTAGGCTCTGGTAACCCCTTGTCACCGCCAGAAGTTGCCACAACCTGCTTGCTCAAATCTTTAAGTTACCCACCTTATCCACATGTTAACACAGTGTTTGGTTTATGCCAACAGTATTTTTAAAAAAACATATGCACTTTCCAAAAAATTGTGCTATTATAGATACAATAAACATAAGGAGTATTATAATGCAAAACGAACAACCGACAGCTCCGGCGCCTACACCAGTCGTGCCGAGCATGCAACTACCAAAAATAACCATGCCCCAGAAATCGCTAGCGGGCTTGAACGCCTTTTCTATCGCTATTGCGACGTTTTTTGGCGCTTTGAGCATTTTTGGCGCCATCGCCAAGTTCGTCGCCATGGGCGCCAAATCCGGCGACGGATGGGCGTTTGGGATACCAATAACCGGCGTGTTCAACAACACGGCCGTTCCGGCACTGTTCATAACAGCTTTCATCGCGTTGGTTTTCGGGGTCATCGGTTTCATCACTCTTCGAAAAATCACCGACGCCGAAGTCTTGCAAAAATCCTATGGCAAAACCAGCGGATTTTTCACAATCTTGTCCATCATCTTCACCTCCATCACCATCAGCGTCGTCTTTTATGCGCTGTTTGCGTTGGGTGAAAAAAGTGGCGTGGTGCAAAAAGACCTCTGGTTGAACAGTTTTCTGCCGTCGTTAATCGTTTCGGCCACCGCCATCGTCACCACTGTACTGGCCAAGCAAGTCGCCGCCGGCAAAACCGCTCTTCTGAGAATTTTCGGGTTTATCGCACTCGGCGTGGCAGCCATTGGGTTCATCTTGGTGGTGATTTCGACTTTGGTCGGCTTTTATGGCAAAACCTCTTCCTCTCCATACGATTATAACGACATTTACAACTTATTCAATTATTAGTTGAATGTGAGAGGCAAAACCCTTTCAAAGTCCGCTTGGCAAGAGGCGGACTTTGAACATTGGGGTGGGCTATGTCGCAAAAAGACAAGGTCGGGAATTGCTCCCGACCTTTACGGACTGGAAAGAGCGAACCTATCGGTTATAGGTCAAGATGACCATCAGCGTGCCCGGAATGACGAATATCAGACCGAGCCACAAAAATGGCAAGGTTGCACCGCCCCAAGCTGGCTTGTTGAGCAACGCGCGCAGCCTGAATGTGATTCCGGCCAGCGACAAAAAGCCTGCGCCAATCATAAACACTACCAGCGACACTATTAGCATGTTTTATCCCTCCTTTTCTTGCCGAGAATACTCTCGGATGATTACGTTTTTACTACCCAAATAGGTTATCAAAAAATACCCACCATAAATCGACACGATGATTAGCGCCGTGATTAAACTGCTGTCCAAAATATTCATGCCGCGAAACGAGTTGATGGCTTGAGCAGCCACGATGACGCCGATGATTGAATGCGCCAATGCCAATGTCAAGGGCACGCCGAAATAAATCAGATTTTGCAAAAACACCGCGCGATTGATTTGGCGTTCGTCGGTGCCGATTTTGTGGAGCAGTTTATAGCGGCGGACGTTGTCGTTGGCTTCAGACAGTTGCGCGATGGCAAGGACGGTGCCGGACGCGATGAGGAAAATCACGCCGAGATAAACCGCCAAGTACGAAATGGTGGTTGTGGTGGAGCCGCTGTCTTCCACCACCAGTTTTTTGGTTTCCAGCCGTTCGGCGATGCCCTCCACCGTGATTTTGGACAGATTTTTCACCGCCAAATCTTCGGACAAGGCTTTGTTTTCCAAATACTTGATGTGCAGCAAGTCGCGTTTGGCGGGGGCGTTTGCCAACAGCTCATCTGGTACGATAATCAACAAATCCAAGGTATAATTTCCCGCGACTTCCAGCGAATGTGAGGAAATGCGCTCCGGACTGGCACTGAGCTTTCGCCCGCCGACGGTCAAGGTGGTTTCAATAATTTTGTCTTTCGCCATGACAATCCACTTGTCATAAGCAGTGGTGCTGTCCACAGCATAACTATTTTCAGCCAGCGTAATCGGCGCCAATCCTTGCAGCTCCATGACCTTGTTGTAATCCGATAATTTAACATAATATAGTTCATTATTGAGGTCAATGCCGGCGCCATTTTTGATGTCCAGCGAAGACGCCTCGCCGTTATAATAACGCACCGCCACGTATGATTTGGCAAAACTGTCCAGATTCACGTTGTGTTTTTTGGCTTCCGCCAACAAGTCAACTCCGGCGGCTGGATAGCTGTTGTATGAGTTGGTGTTGCAATTGTACTGGGCGCCAATGCTGAGGGTCGCATCATACGGAGTGTTGCGCGAAATGTCGTCGGTCACGGCTTTGGCAAGTCCCATGCCGGACGACAAAGTGCAAATCGAAATGAACAACATCAAACAAACGAACGTAATGGAAATATAATTGGTATTAATTTTGCTGTTGATTTGGCGTAGCACAAACATGTTCATGTTTTTGAAATAGAGTTTTTTCATTCGTTGAATCAGCTTCAGAAAAAAGCCGGACAGCGAAAAAAAGAACAGAAATGTGCCAACCACGCCGGAAATAACGGATGTCCAAATCAGCGCGACGCTCAGCAGTCCGCTGTTCAAAATTGCGCTGTATGACACTGCCAAACAGCCTATGGAAAGTAGGAAAATCAGCGCCGACAGCGCAAGGCGCGGCGGCTTGAAACCTTCGTTTTGGCGGGAGGCATAAATCAGGTTGAGCAATTTTTGCCTGCGCACCATGATGATGTTGAAAATCATGGTCAAAATGAACGTCAAGCCAAAATACAAAAGGGTTTTTTTCAGGGCGGACACGGAAAAAATGAATTGAAAGTTGACAATGCCTGCCCCCAAGAGCTTGGCGGTCAGTGCCGCCATGCCCTGGGAAAGCAGAATGCCAAAAGCGCTACCCGCTACCAATGCTATCAAACCGACAAAAGCGGTTTCCAACACCAAAATCTGTGAAACTCGTCTGCGGCTCATGCCCAGAATCAGATAAACGCCGAACTCTTTTTTGCGCCGCTTGATTAAATATCGGTTGGCATAAATTATCAAAAACACCAAAATAATTGAAATGAGGATTGAAAAGTTCGCCATCAAGCGGTTGAGGGACGCTAGCGCGGCGCCTTGGCTGCTGGTAATTTCCATGATGGATTGTTGGCTGTCGATGGAATTGAAAATATAAAAAATGCTCACGCCCAACATCAGGGTCACAAAATAAACTGTGAAGTCGCGGAAACTTTTTCGGACATTTTTGAACGACAAGCTAAGTGAGGTCATTGGAGCTGCCTCCCAGCAAGCTAATCACGTCAATGATTTTGTCGAAAAATTGTTTGCGGTTGTCGCGACCACGCACCAATTGGTTGAATAATTTGCCGTCGCGAATAAATAAAATGCGGTTGCAATAACTGGCGGAAAACGCGTCATGTGTTACCATTAAGATTGTGGCGTTGTGGTCGCGCACTAATTGCTGAAAACTGAGCAACAAAGTTTGGGCGGATTTGGAATCCAGCGCGCCGGTTGGTTCGTCCGCCAGCACCAGCGACGGTTCGGTGACGATGGCGCGCGCGCTTGCCACCCGCTGTTTTTGCCCGCCGGAAATCTGGTATGGAAACCTGTCCAATATTTTTCCAATACCCAGTAATTTTGCCACTTTGTGCACTTTTTCGTCAATTTCTTCGACGGGTTTTTTCAAAATCGCGAGCGCCAAAGCAATATTTTCATACGCGGTGAGAGTGTCCAACAAATTGAAATCTTGAAACACAAACCCCAGTTGTTCGCGACGAAACTTGGTCAACTCTTGCTGATCGAGATTTGTGACATTTTTGCCGTTGATAAAAATGTGTCCGGAAGTGGCATTGTCGATGGTGGAAATGCAATTCAGCAGGGTGGTTTTACCGCTGCCCGACGCGCCCATCACGCCAACATATTCTCCAGTTTGGACTTCGAAACTAATGCCCGCAAGCGCTTTGGTCAAATTATTCTTGTTGCCGTAATATTTCTCCAAGTTTTTTACTTTCAAAATTGGCGCCGTGCGTTTCTTCAAGTTCTTCATATTCCATATTGTAACTAGCCCCACAAAAACGTGCCATAGGCGATTCTTGCGCTAAACTTACGTTTTTGTCATATTTTTCAGAGCGCGGTCGGCAAAATAAAACACATATCCCAAAACTGCGAACCCGGCGCCCACCAGCAGGACGTTGAGCATAACTTGTCCGATGCCGTATTGATCGATGTCGATGAAAAAGTAGGGATAGCGACTGCCAGTGGCGGACAGGACGCTGAGTTGAGCGCGCAAAACTGCGAACACGAAATACGCGAGGGGGATGAGTAGCCACTTCACCGGATCGAGTTTTTTGAGTCCGCCTTTTTTGTCGAACAGCAGCCAGTCGGCTATGGTCATCAGCGGCACGACGTAATGGACGATAAAATTGGCGGGCGAGTTGAGATAAGCTCCTCCTGCGGTTTTTTCAAAGCTGGGTTGCAACATGAAATGAAACACCAAAAACGTCAGGGTAATGCAAACCGTCACCGCACCCTTAACGGAAGCGGACGGAGCACTTTTGGATTGCCAAGTGCGAATCAGCAAAAATGTGAAAAAAATACACACCACAATATTGCTTTGCAAGGTGTAAAACGAAAGTATTTCCCACACATTTCCGCTAGCGGGCGCGACATTCAAAAAAATCCCATACAGTCCCACCGCGACCAATATCACCCTGAAAATCGTTGCCATGAGTTTATTTTTGATATACATATCACCCTTATGTTACCACTTTTTGGGCGTTGTTGGAAGTATTTCTGGAGCCGAAATTGGAAAAGTAATTTCCGCCACCGTTCCTTTGCCGACTTCTGAAGATAATTGCAAATCCAACCCCAATCTCCGGCAAAGATTTTTGCACATATACAGCCCCAGCCCCGTCGACTTGCCGAACCGCCGCCCGTTGCTGCCAGTAAAGCCTTTGTCGAACACTCGACCCAAATCCTCCAGTGGAATGCCCACGCCATTGTCGCTGAGAGTGAGCAAAACTTGCTTGTTTTTGCGCCGGCTGTGGAACTCCAATTTTTTCGCGCCATACTTCACGGAGTTTTCAATCAACTGACGCAAAATAAACACCAACCATTTGGGATCCGCCAGTGCCCGATTGGACAAATTGCCAAGTTCAATGCTGACTTTTTGTTGAATCAAATACCGCGCGCTGCTTTTTAACGCCGTGTTCACAATGTCCGACAACTTGACGCGCCGAATCAAATAATCCTCCTCCACATTACCACTGCGCGCATAATACAAAGCCCGTTCTGCCAGTCGCTCAATCCTGTCCGCCTCCACCAACAATTCCTTGTGGTTGCTGTTTTCGAGCGCCAATTTCAACCCTGCCAGCGGTGTTTTGACTTCGTGCACCCACAACTCAATATATTCGCGATAAGCTTTAGAATCGAAATCGTTGCGCGCCACCGCGTCATTCATTGATTTGGTGGCGGAGCGTAGAACGTCATACCAAATCTTACTTTCCAGATTTTCAGGACGGTCAATCACTTCCATCAAAAAGCGTTTTTCATCGAGTTGCTCCAACGTACGGTGGATTTTTTTGTAATAATGATTTTTGCTAGTGTACTCAATCGACAAAACCACACAGCCACTGAATATGAAAATGCTGGGCGTGAATAGCGCGAAATACAGACTGGCGTTGACGGCATACAGCAAGACGGCGCTGAGGCTTGCCGTTATCAAATGAATCACAATGAACGCCAATTTGTCGCGCAAAAAATCCGACAATTTCACAATGAATATCCTTGCCCGCGCCTTGTGCGCAACAGCTCGTCGGCGCCAATAATTTCCAGTTTTTTGCGCAAACGGTTCACATTTACCGTCAAAGTATTGTCGTCCACAAACGTATCGTCCTGCCACAAAGCGTCCATGATGTCGTCGCGCGACACAATCTTGCCTTCATTGTCAATCAAAAGCTGCAACACCCGCGCCTCATTTTTCGTGAGCTCTACCTGTCTGCCGTTATAAATCGCTTGTCCTTTCGCAAAATCCAACGCCAAATTATTGAAGCTGATAATATTTGAACTTCTGGTGTCATAAGTGCGCTTCAGCAGCGCTCCAATTTTGGCAATCAAAATCTGGGTGTTGTATGGCTTGGTCACAAAATAATCCGCGCCGAGATTGAGGCTCATCAACTCGTCCATTTCGCTGTCGCGGCTGGTCACAATCACAATCGGCACTTTCGACAATTTGCGCAACTCATGGCAAATGTGATGACCGTCAAAAAATGGCAAATTGAGATCCAAAATCACAAGATGCGGCTGTTGCTCCAAAGTGAAATTGATTACATTATTGAAATCATCGGTTGTGATGACATCATAGCGGTATTTTTCCAACAAACTTTTGAGTTGTTGGCGGAGGGTGATGTCGTCTTCAATGATGAGAATGGTTTGCATGCTAGTCCTTTCTAACTAAAATAATTTGTGGAACGGCACGGTCATGATGAGGAAAAATATCGTGGCAAAAATCCCAAGCAAAAGCAATCCAAAAAAAATTGTTTGGGACAATTTGTACGGCCAATGCTTTTTCAAATATGCGATATGATTGTCTGCCGACACAAAGGCGTGCAATTGTCGGCGCCGATAATAACAAATGACCAGCAGCACGACGGACATGATGACAATGGCGATGGTGGGACGAATCATTTCGCGGCTCAGCCCTGCTCCGATTAAGTTGTTCAAAACAATGGCGGGGAAACGTCCAATTAGCGAAAAAGCCAGCATCTGCCGGATGGGGATGACGGTCAGCCCCGCGATGTAACAAATGGCGTCGTCGGGGAAAAACGGAAACAGAAATATCAGAAACAACGCCATCGCGCCTTGACGTTTTGTGATGAAGTCAAACTTTTTCAAAAGTTTTTTGGAAAAAAGTTTTTCAGCGAGCGGGCGCCCGAAACGGCGGGAGATTTTGAACACAATGAAAAACCCAATAGCCGATCCGATGAGGTTATAAACAATGCCCAGCCACCCGAACAGCATTCCGCCGATAATTCCCACGACTTGACCGGGGATGGGCGCGATGATGATTTGGGCGATTTGCACGATGATGTACATGAACGGGCCGAAAATACCCGCGCGATCAATCGCGTCGCGGAACTGGTCGCGGTTGGTGAACAGGGTCATAATTGGTTCGCGCCAAATCGTCATGGCGAGCACCGTTAACAAAATGATGGCGCAAACCACCACAATTGGCACCCAAAGTTGCCTCAGCCATTTTTTGTTCATTTTTTTCATACGGATATTGTATCATACAAATAGCTGTGGTATCATATTTTAGTGATATTCATACGCAATTTCACTAGACAGACCAGTCGGGGTGTGGCGCAGTTGGATTAGCGCGCCGCGTTTGGGACGCGGAGGTCGTCCGTTCGAGTCGGATCACCCCGACCATTAATTTAAACCAAAATCCATTAGCACACTTGCCTTTTGAGTGCTAATGGTATATATTAGATGATATGAGTAAACGAGATTATTATGAGGTGCTCGGGGTTGCCAAAACCGCGAGCGACGACGAAATCAAAAAGGCTTTCCGCAAGTTGGCGGTCAAGTATCATCCCGACAAAGAGGGCGGTGATGAGGCGAAGTTCAAAGAGGCGAGTGAAGCGTACGAGGTTTTGAAAGACAAGCAAAAGCGCCAGCGCTACGACCAGTTTGGACACGCGGGGGTGGGTGGCGCCTCCGGTTCTGGCGGCGCCGGCAACCCATTCGGCGGTTTTTCGGGCAACGCCCAAACCTTCAACTTTGATTTTGGCGGCGGCATGGGGGACATTTTCAGCGATTTGTTCGGTTTTGGCGGCGGTCGCAACCGCAAACAGCCGGTGCGCGGGCACGATGTGGAGACGTCGGTGGACATCAAGTTTGAAGAAGCGATTTTTGGCGTGGAAAAAGATATCGCTCTGACCATGAACGTAAAATGCGAACATTGCAAAGGTCGGGGCGCAGAACCGGGCACCGAGCTGAAAACCTGCCCCACCTGCCACGGCTCCGGCCAAATCAATCGGGTGATGAACACGCTGTTTGGTGCCATCCAACAAGCGGTGGTCTGCCCGACCTGCAACGGCAAAGGCAAGATTCCGGAACAAAAATGTTCGGTGTGTGGCGGAGATGGGCTGAAGCGCGAGCGAGTATCATTGAAGTTGAAGATTCCTGCCGGCATTGACGACGGCGCGACCATCCGGCTGTCCGGCAAAGGCGAAGCAATTGCGGGAGGTGGTGAAAACGGCGATTTATATGTCCATGTGCGGGTGAAAGCGGACAAAAAGTTCACGCGCGAGGGCGAGCTGATTTTGAGCGAAGAAAAAGTGTCGATGGCGGAGGCGGCGTTGGGGACGGAAATAGACGTGGAAACGGTGGACGGCATCATCACGATGAAAGTGCCCGCCGGCACCCAAAGTGGCACCGATTTCAAACTGAGCGGGCACGGCGTGCCGTCGCTCCACAATCCGGACAGGCGCGGTGCGCACATCGTGACCGTGCGCGTGGAAACCCCGCGCGACCTCAGCAAAAAACAAAAAGCCCTGTTGGAAGAGTTCAAAAACGAAAAACCAAGACGGCGCGGGTTTTTTGGGTGACGGCACGCTTTCCTTGATGTTTGACCTCCACGTACAAATCCTCCTACCTTAGCTACAGTACAGGAGTTTACTTTTTGGTTGCAGAATGACGGGTGTGGGGACAGGGTCAATGAGCGGTTACGTGCGCAACTATTGACTCACCAACTTACTTATGCTAAACTACGTGGCAAGAGTAAGTGGAAAACAGCTGAATATCATTTTAAACGCGAGAAGAACGGAGAACGCGGTGATGAATAAATTGAGGCAGAACAAGGCTGATGTGGCGACTCGGGTGAAGAAAATGGTTTTGATGGGTTTTTTGGTGATTTTGGCGGGGGTGTTATTTAATGTGAAGTCGCTGCCCCAACAGCCTGCGCTCGCTGCCAAGCAACCAGCTGGCACGATTTGTAATTCTGCGCCCAATACGCCAACCGGTTCTAGCTCAACGGTCTTTGCTGGTTGCGGCACTGCCGACAAGCCCTATCTGATTCAAGACGTGGCGGACTTTCAGGCTTTAGCCAACGGCATTAAAGCCGGCGACCCCAATATTGCGTGGGGAGCCTATTACCAGCAGACAACCGATTTGGATTTTTCTGGTGTGGATGACTTTGTTCCGGTGGGGTATGATACGCACTGGTTCAAGGGAGTTTACGACGGCGGAGGCAACACTATTAGCAATATCACGCTAAACGACACTTCAGGCGCCGGCAAAAATGGTATCGGGGTTTTTGGTCGGGTTGCCAGTACTTACAACAACAGCGACGTTGAAGTTAATGCTTTTTCATTCCGATGTTATTATGAAGACAGCGCCCAAGTATGCCCAAATCTTGCAGTCAGGATTTTTAATCTCAATTTGGCAAACATTAATTTTGCCGGCACCGAGCAGGTAGGCGGACTGATTGGGCGGGCTTCCTTTGCTGAAAATATTTACACATATCCTCACCATGTTCATGGGCTTGCTACGCATGGTGTTTTTGTTGAAAATATCACCGCAAATCGAATTAATATAGCTGGCAATCGCTATGTCGGTGGTTTGATTGGTCGTGCTCAAGACAAGATGGCTATTGATGGTGTTGAAATATCCGACTTGAGTATTGTCAATTCATCCAGCGACACTGGTGGTCTGATTGGGCGGGCTTTTAATTTGTGCGATTGGAAAGACTCCACGTCAGATGATGAATACCAAGACTGTAACAACGACGAATATGATTGGGTGAGGATATCCGGATCGCGAGCAAGCGGTGTTTTCTCAGCGTCAACCAATGTAGGTGGTTTAATAGGCAATGCCAGTAAAGTGAAAGTGTCAGTGCAGGATTCATCGGCTGATATTAAGCTTGAAAATGGTGCAAATATGAGTGGTGTAGGCGGAGTTGTCGGGGTGTTCCAAGGTGTTTGTTATGGTTACAGAGAGGAAGTGTCGCAATGGTTTTGGCTGGCTAAGCATTGTATGGAAGACACATGGCAAAGCCTGCAAATCAAAAATACCGCCGCTACTGGGCGAATCACCGGCACAGTTGCCAGCGGCAGCGTGCGGATTGGCGGGCTGGTCGGTTATGGCAAGTCCGACCAAAGCGTGGTGAAGATTGAAAACTCCAGTTCTGATGTGGATATCACGCTCAGCTCCGAGACTGCAAGCAAAGATGTGGGAGGTTTGGCTGGGCTAATCAAATCTTCAGCGGGGATTTCCGGTGGCGATAGCGACGAAGAGATTGATTTGTCTGATGGTGTGATTTTGGTCAGTTCATACTCATTGGGAGATATAGTTATTAATAGTGATTCTGCCCAAAACGGAACTATTAGCAATGTTGGGGGCTTAATCGGCAATGCCGACGCTGATGATAACCGCATGACAATCACCAATTCGTACTCAAAAAGTAATATTCATGGCGCGGGATTAGCCAATCGGATTGGCGGGTTGATTGGCTATGCGGACGTGGATTTGGGGCAGTTTATGCTGGCGGATTCTTTTGCTGAAAACCAGGTTGCCGGTGAAAATCGAGTCGGCGGACTAATCGGGGAGATTAATGTATGGTGCGGGAACAGCACCACTGGGGTGGATTATTCTAAGGCTTTGTGCAAAACCGCTCCACTGACCACTTCCATTACCAACGTTTATCATCGTGGAAACGTTGTGGCGACGGCGGCCGATGCGGCGGGCGGAATTATCGGGCAGGTCAAAGCCGATGATAATGAAATTGTGGTGCGAAATGCTTATCAAACTTGTCATGTATCGGCGGCAACGGGGCGGGCTGGCGGAATTGTGGGCAATATTTCAATCACGTCAAAAGATAATTCCTCGCTTGACAACCCGCGCGATGGGAAGTTCACGCTGAGCAATTCAGTGGCTATTTTGGCAGATGTGGTGCCGACAACTGCCACTGAGTCGGAACCGGAAACGGTCGGGCGCATTTTTGGCAAGGTCAATCACGCCGATTTGTTGACTGTGTCGGATAATTATGGTTGGAACGGCGAAAAAGTGGTGCTGTCCGACCCTCCCGCCGCCGGCGATGTGGTGCGGGATGATTTGCTGAATATGGAAAGCGACAAAGATGGCGCGGGGTTCAGCGGTTTGAGCCTGGTCACTTCGGATTTCTTTTCAGGTGTGTTTTCAAGTGGCGCCTCCGGCTGGACGACAAACGCGGGCAAGCTTGGTGTTTTGAGCGCCATTCCAACTGCGGCGCAAAACAACAACCTGCCAAGTTGTATCACGATTGCCGCTGATGTCATAGACGCGCCAAACACAGGGAGCTTGGTGGCGGAGATGTCGCTGTTGACCCAAATAACTCCGTCGGTGATAGTGGTGGCAACGGCAATGTGTGGCGCGTTAATAATCGCCTGGCTGGCGAGGCGCAAGTCGCGTCGGGTTATGTTGAAAAGACCATGTAAATCTTCATAATAATTTTATTCTACCCGTAAGATACATTTTTGCCAATACGTATCCTACGGGAAGGATAC
>JAISOF010000038.1 GCA_031275815.1 Candidatus Nomurabacteria bacterium | reverse complement strand
TAATCGCATTGGTGTTGCCTTTCTCCCTTACTTAACTTCGTTTAACTATAACCAGTATATAAAACCCGTCTTTTTGTGTCAAGTGAAAAAATCTGGATTCTGCGACTGCGCGCAGAATGACGGGGGAATGGGGTTTTGGCGGGTCCACGAAATGATTAATATGCCCTGAATGACAGGGGAGGTTTATTTCAGAACCTATGCTCCTGCCTGTCTTTTCTGAACTTGTTTTTAGAATCTAGCGCAATCCTATTGACAGCACCAAGCTGCTTGTGATAGAATTCAAAGTGCATATCAATAAAAACAAAAACAACAAAAATGTATCAAAGATTATATTATGCACGACCAGTGCGAGAGAACCGTAAAAAATCATACAAGCTTTTGCTTGCAGTGATGGTGCCAATTGTGGTGGTGCTGTCATATTTTTTGGCGATTTCGGTCAGTGTCATCAAAGATAATGGCGTTAAGGCGCAAACTAGCGCGAGGAGCGCCCAAAGATAGCAGTCTTGACCAAAGAGTGCCAATCATATATAATGATGCCATGACAGAACGCCAAAAAGAGATTTTGTTTGCGATAATTGAGCAATATGCCGAGGTGGCGAGCCCAGTGGGGTCGGTGACTTTGGCAAAATTGTTCAATGTTTCGTCGGCGACCATCCGTGCCGAGATGGCGCGGTTGGAGGAGGCGGGGCTGATTACCCAGCCGCACACTTCCGCTGGGCGCGTGCCGACTGATACGGGGTATCGTTTTTATGTTAATCAGATTAGCGAGGTTGACACGCCGGACAAACTGGATCGCAGTGCGAGAGCGATTGAGGCGCGGGTCAACTCTCTTCACTCGGAGGCGCGCCGCGCGATTCGGGTGGCGGTGGATTCTTTGGTGGAGTTGACCGGCAATTTGGGGCTGGCGACCATCGGCGACCAATTGTATCTTTCGGGGATTGGCAATTTGTTTTCGCAGCCGGAGTTTTTGGAGCATGAATCCATGCAGGCGGTCGCGCGGTTGCTGGACAACCTTGAGCCGTGGTTGCGCGAGGCGGAGCCCAACGCGCCACTCAGTGTGTTTATCGGCAGCGAAAACCCCATTGGTGCCAGTTCGCGCGCCACTTTGATTATTTCCAAGTTCCGTTCGCCGTATTCCGACAAATCGTATATTGGGGTGCTGGGTCCGACGCGCCAGAGTTATTCAAAAGTCATGCATTTGGTGCGCCGCGTGGGCGCGATGTTGGAAGAAACGTTAGGAGAAGAATAAAATGAAAAAACACGAAGAACTATTGACCAAAATTGCGGAATTGACGGGGGATTTGCAACGCACGCGGGCGGATTTTGAGAATTATCGCAAAAATGTGGAAATTGACAAGCAGCGCGTGGCAAATGTTGTAAAAATTACAACAATTTCCAAAATCCTGCCCTTGCTTGACGATATTGAGCGCGCCATTACCCATGTGCCGGCGAGCCTCGCGGAAAACGATTGGGCGAAAGGCGTGGTGGCTTTGCAAAAAAAGTTGGAGGCTGGAGTGGCAGCGCTGGGGGTCGCGCGGATTAATGCGACGGCGGGGGTGGATTTTGACCCCGATGTGCACGAGGCGGTGGCGTTCGACGAGGGTGCGGGCGAAAAAGAGGTGGTGGCGGAGGAGTTGCGCGCGGGATACAAGATGGACGGCGAAACGTTACGTCCGGCGATGGTCAAGGTGACGAGAAAGTAAGGCGGTGAGGATGTTCTTCAAAAGTATAGTGGCGGTGGTGGCGACGATGATGGTGATAGCTGTCGGTGCGATTTTGTTCATGAATTTGCCGGAGAGTCAACCGACCAAAGATTATACCGACCCGAACAATGTTCCGACGTTCACGGCGGGGCAGTTTGTGTATGACGAGGGCGACGTGCTGTCCGACGAAACCGAGCGGACTATCAACGCCAAGAGCTTGACGCTGTTCAAAGAAAACGGCGCGACTTTGGTGGTGGCGAGCGTGCCAAGTCTTGGCGGGAAGACCATTGAACAGGTGTCGTACGCGTTCGCTTCGAACATGGCAATCGGCGACAAGGAGCGTGATGATGGCGTTTTGTTGCTGTTTTCGAAGACGGATAGTCGGGTGCGATTGGAGATTGGCAAGGGTTTGGAAGGTGTGATTCCAGACGGCAAGGCGGGGCGGATTTTGGACAATTATTTTGTGCCGTATCGCAACGAGGATAATTATGATTTGGCGGCAGTCACCACAGTGGCGACGATTGTGAACACGCTCACAGGAGCAACGGACGGCACAGCAGACATAGCAGCACCACAACCCGAAGAAATCGTGCCGGTATGGTTGGCGTTGGGAGGTTTTGCGGTGGTATTTATTGGCTCTGTGGTGTTTATCGCTGTAGCAAGCACCCGCCAACAAAACCGAATGTATCAAAAGTGGCTCATCGCACACCCCAATGGCACGAAATCGCAGTGGCGAAAAGATCGCGGGCTGTACGGCGGTTGGATTTATTTTGGCGGCGCAATCGGTGGCGGGTTTGGTGGATTTGGCGGGGGCGGCGGAGGCTTTGGCGGCGGGTCGTCCGGCGGTTCATTCGGCGGGGGTGGCGCCAGCAGATGATTTTGTGTGATATATTAATAAAGGAGGAAATATGACAAAAGAAACAACAAATAAAAAAGTAATAATTATTGGAGTGGTCGTGGCGGTGGCAGCGATTGTGGCGGCGATTGGCATCGGCATTCACAACACCATTATCGCCAAAGGTGAGACAGTGGACAGCGCGTACTCGACAATTGAAACGACTTTGCAGCGACGGAACGATTTGATTCCCAATTTGGTGTCGACTGTGAAAGGTTATGCCACGCATGAGGAACAGGTGTTCGCCGATGTGACGAAGGCACGGGAGGCACTGCTTGGGGCAAAAGGCGTGGACGCGACCTCCAAAGCCAACTCGGATTTGAACAACGCGTTGGGGCGGCTACTCGCAATTGCTGAAAATTATCCGGATTTGAAAGCCAGCGCTAATTTCCTGAATCTTCAAGATGAGCTGGCGGGCACCGAAAACCGGATTAATGTGGCGCGTCAAGAATACAACGACAAGGCGCGGGAATACAATACTTATATCAAGCAGTTCCCCCAAAGCCTGTTGAAGGGCGGAGCGACTGAGAAACAATACTTTGAGGCAGAGGCTGGTGCAACAGAAGTACCAAAAGTCGAGTTTTAATCTTTGACGGATGCGGTGATGGTGATTTGGGTTTGGTAGGCGTCGCAGGGTTTGGTGGCATAACTGACTTGAAGACCAGCATAAATATAGCTGACTTGCGGGGTGGCGGTGACTGAATCGCGGCTGTCAATGACGTATGGCGTCACACCAATTCCTCGCCACGAAGTGGGGGCGCTGGAAATAGTGCCCAGCCCAATGCCCCACCGGTCGTTGACCAGATTGCCGACCGACCCCAACGGAGCAATCATGGAAGCACTGTCGCTTTGGCAAACCAAGCTGGGTTGTGGCGACGACACGTTGAGTGTATAGCCGTCCAAGCTGTTGGTGTTGACTGTGACTTGCACGCGGTCATTGCCAGAGGTGGAGGCGGGCAGCAAATTGATGGATAATTCATATTTGTCCACATCAACCGTGATAATTTCTTCCACTTCAGTTGAAATATGCACCACGCCGTCATCGGGCAGATCTTGCGTTTCCAAAGTATAGGTCTCGGGCGAAAAAGTATCAATCGGAAAGGATAAGGTCTCCACTGTCCAGCCATCATCCACCGTGTCGCCGGCACTGGACAAAGAGGCGGCTGTGGCATACGGCGTCGCGCCGGACTGATAGACTGTTTCGTGGTTGGGGTTTTTGAAAACCAGCCCAAATGGAGTGTCCAACCCATTCACGACTTCTCGGATGGTGGTTTGGTTTCCGATTTGGATGTTCTCACCATTTATGTTATACATGCCAGATGATACAGTATCGACATTTTGGTACAATGCCGCTGAGATGTTGATTAGCGGTTTTTTCAGATTGTTATACCCACTGCGCGTATCTGTCACCTGAGTGCTCGTATCAATCAATAAAGCTGTCATCTCATCCACCGAGATATTGGGGTATTTGGAGCGCAAAACGGCATAAGCGCCCGCCACTGTGGGCGAGGCGAACGAAGTGCCTTGCGTCCCTGTGTAGCTGTTGGGGTTGCCATTCAGAGGCAGCCACATATAACCAAAAGTGCTACCATCGTGGTAATCACCACCTGGAGCGAGCAGTGTGGTCAAGCTGCCGTTTTGGGAATAATATGCCAGATGACTGCCGTCAATGCTGGTGGCACCCACTGATATCACGCCCTCGACACAGGCGGGGAATCCAACGTTGCCCTGATTTTTGCCATCGCCATTGTTGCCGGTGGCCACCACTGTGGCGACTCCCCGCGCTTTCAGTTGATCCACCGCCGTTTTGAAAGTGTCATAAGTCGTCGAAAAAGCGTTGCGGCAAGTGGTGTTAGTTCTGTATGCCCCAGTGCCCAAACTCATGTTGACCGCCACAATCTTGTCCCGCGTCTTGGTCAACGTGATGGTGTAATCCAAAGCGGCATAGACGTCCGAAAGATACAGGAGTGTGCAGGACGCCACACCCACTCCGCAAGGGTTATTGGCGGAGTTCAGCGTGATATATGATTGCTTGGAGGCGATTTTCATGGCGATAATTTTGCTGGCTGGAGCCACGCCAGAGGTGATGACACTATTGCTCAATGATGTCCAGCCCATCGCAACTGCCCCAGCGACGTTCGTCCCGTGACCGCAACCGTTGATCGTACAGTCGCTGCCCGCCCCAGTTACAGCCGATGCCAAGTCGCCGTACGGGCACATGGATTCAACTTTCAGCCCGCTGACATAAGCGCCATTAGTGGAACTGTTGAAACAAGCTTCTGCCACCACCTTGCCGGTCAATGCCAAGTGGCTACTATCCACCCCAGTGTCTATCACCACCACCTCATAGCCCCCATCTCCAGCCGCGCCGGCGTATTTGTTGGTGCCGTCGCCAAAATACGGCATCGGCGCACCATCCAACGTGCCACCAATCGTTGAAAGGGGGTCTGGGCCATTGGCTGAACTCCCCTCCACCACTTCCGCCTCGCCCCCTTTCGGCAAGGAGTCAAACAGCTCCATGACTTTGTTGTCAGAAATTGCCTCAACGCCACTGATGCTGGTCAATAAATCCAGTCCCTCGTTATCAATTTCCGCCAACACCAGCGGCAAATTATCATAAACCCTGATAATTTTGACATGTGCGTTGTTTCCCAACTCTTCAGCGGTACTAATCAGAACCCGTTTCGTTTCGCCATCGGCGATTTTCAGTTCTGGGTCGACTTTGGTCGCTCCTGCGCCCTCATCATCTCTGTCGAACTCAGCAGAAGCGTCCTCTTGCCCCTCGTCTGGCGCCTTTTGCTCGTCGCTATCCTCCACTGTCGCCACCTCAGTCGGCTTGGAGCTGTCGTCTTTCGGCATAGTCAGCGCCATTATCGCACCAACCACGACCACCAGTGTCATCACCCCTGCCAGCAACTGCCTAGACTTTTTGTTCCAGAAAAAGCTCATGTTATTATGTTACCTGAACTTAACTTTGTATGCAAGGTTTTTTGGCGGGTTATTGCCAATAGACCGCTGTGAAATATATGAAAATCACCGCCACCGCGACGAAAATCAGGTTCAAAAGTTTTGGGTGGATTTTTGCCAAGCATTTTTCCAAGAATGGATAAACTATGCGCATGAAAAAGGTGGCGACCAACCCAAACAACAGAGAATTGGTCAGGCAAATGTGTCCGTTCAAGTTGAACGGCAGGTCGCTATAGTCCCAAAAAATATTCTTGCCAAAGCGCCAGACGATGACAAGTGCTGAAACGTATTCCACGACCGCACAAATCACCACGTTGACGGCGTATTCCAAGCAGATGTTTTTTGTGATTCTCTTTGGCAGCGTCACAGCAACCAAAATGCAGACCACCGCCCCCAAACCATAAATATTGTAAGGCTCTGTGAAGTTGTCGAGAATGCCATAGCCCGTTTCGTGGTGCAAAAAAAACTTGGCAAAATACACCGCACCGATTTCCAACCAGTGCCCCACGAACGAAAAAACCATAAAATACAGCGCCAAGTTTCGCCAGAAGGTCGGTTGTTGGTAACGTTTAAGCATATACAGATTATATCATACTTGCTCGCGCAGTTGCACATATTATTTGCGTTGGGGTTTGTTGCATAATCACCTTTGTTGGGCTTATTTTACTTGCCGGTTTTGTTGGTGCAATCCTCCTGCCGGTTTTGTTGGTATGTTCTTCCTGCCGGTCTTGTTGCACAACCACCCACATTCACAGGTACAGAACCGTGCCAGCCAATCGTTATTGGTGGCAGTCGGTTCTTCGCTTCAATCTGTCGTCACAGATTGAAGAGCCCTG
>JAISOF010000037.1 GCA_031275815.1 Candidatus Nomurabacteria bacterium | reverse complement strand
TAATCGCATTGGTGTTGCCTTTCTCCCTTACTTAACTTCGTTTAACTATAACCAGTATATAAAACCCGTCTTTTTGTGTCAAGTGAAAAAATCTGGATTCTGCGACTGCGCGCAGAATGGTCTAATCAACAAAAAAAGCCACCTCCAATTCTGAAAGCGGCTTTTTGGGAACTTCCAAGTGATTATTTGCAATTACAGCTGTTCGCACCGCACCCGCAGTCACCGGCGGTTTGGTCAGCGAGGTCGCTGAGATAAAATCCAATCACTCCCGCGACAATCGGCGTAACGATGTATGCCAAAAGCGCTTTCCCCGCGTCGGTGTCGGTCACCGTGAACGCTTCCAGAGCCACCGCGATGGCGGGGTTCAAAGCAAAAATGCTTTCCATCTGGAAGAAGTTTGATGAAATCACGATAGCGAGGAGCAACGCGGCCATAAAGCCCATGCCCACCACGCTGGCGAAAGTCCAAGCACTTCTTTTGTATTTCAAAGCGCGTGCAAAGAAGAACGCAATGATGGCGGCACCGATGGCCTCAATTGCCACAATCGCCCACAAATTGCTGTCGCTTGTCAAAGCGGACAACTTTGTCAAAGTTGGTGACAGCTCGCCCGCACCGTTCACGAAAGCTTGCATGACCAGCCACGCCAACATGGCGCCAATCAGTTGCGCGATGATATAAAATACCCCGCGAATCACTGACAAACGCCGGCTTGCCATCAGCCCAATGGTGACAATCGGGTTGATGTTGGCACCGGACAGTGGATATACCGCCATCGTCACGCCCACAATTGCGAACATCAAATACAGCGGCTGATAAAACCCAAGCGCAATAAACAGCAGCGTCATCAAAAACGCGCCAATTATCTCCCCCGCAATTGCTCCGATGATTTTTGGCGTTTTGAAAATCGTCAAAATCCCCTCGTTGCTGTCGTATTTTTTGCGGAAAAAGCACTTCACCGCTCCTTTGACACCCGTGGCGGCTGGCTTGGCGGTAATCACCTCCGCCGCGCGCACCGGCTCTTTGTTGACCGTTTTTGTTACAGTTTTGGTGACTGTTTTGGTTGGTTTAGTTGATGTTTTTTTTGTCCCACCGGTTGTTCTGTTAGTTTTGGCTTTTTTAGTTGCCATTCTCCCTCCTTAAATTAGTAAAGATAAGTTTATTGTATCACACTTTTTTTGTGATACAATGGGTTTATGAGAATAATTATTAAACAAAATGACGAACGCACCAAGCTACAAGAGAGAATTGCGGCAGAATTAAAAGAAAAAATGTCCACCACCAGCCTTGACGACCAAGAATTGCCGGATTTGGTCGAGGGCTCGGAATATGTCAAAGATTTTGAAAAAGAATCAACTTTGAAGTTTTGGATAAAAGTTTTCATGGTTGTGGTTTTGGTGGGCGTGATGGGAGTTTTGTATTTGATATTTAAAAACTAAAAGTTTTGTTGTAATATAATATATATGGAAGATTATGAAAAAATTAAAAAGCAGTTGGTGGCTTTCGCAAAGAAAGCTGCTGAGCCGCGCGCAGTGTTGCGTTCGAAGTTTTTCAAGGATTTGCAGGCTGGTGTCAAGGAACTGCCGAAAGAAAAAAGGGCGGATTATGGCAGACAATTGAATCAATTGAAGTCGGAGCTGCTGGATTTTGTGAAGGATTTGGAAAATCAGAAAATTGACGCTGCGGTGGAGGCTTTGGATGTGTCGGCACCATACAAGGCGAATGCGGGCGAGGACGTCCAGCCACGATTGTTGTCGGCAGACTGCGGGACGCGGCACCCGTTGATGAGCGAGTTGGAAAAAATTGTGAATATTTGGCGCGCAATGGGTTTTGAATCGGTGGAGGCGCGGCAGCTGGATGATGATTTTCACATGTTCAAGTCTCTGAACTTTCCGGAGGGACACCCAGCGCGGGATAATTTTGATACTTTTCGTACGGAAGAGGGGTTGTTGCCCATTGCGCACACTTCCGCCATGGAGAACCGGATTTTGCAGGCTGGGAAAGAGTCGCTGGAAGAGGAAGACAAGGCGATTGCGTCGGTGTCATACGGGCGATGTTTCCGCAATGAAGATGTGGACGCCACGCATGAACACACTTTTTATCAATGCGAGGGGGTGTTTGTCAGCCGCGACGCGAACTTGTCGCAAATGCTGGGGTTGCTCCGGTCGTTTTTTGAACAATATTACGAGCAAAAATTGAACATCAAAACTCAGCCGGCGTTTTTTCCGTTTGTGGAGCCCGGATTGGAGTTTCTGATTGAAAAGCCGGTGGCGCTTGGTGGCAAAAAAGGCGAGTTTTTAGAAATGTTGGGTTGCGGCATGTTGCACCCGAACGTCCTGTCAATGGCGGGCATTGACCCAGAAACTTATCACGGTTTCGCGTGGGGCGGCGGTGTTGACCGGTTGGTGATGTTGAAATATGAGATTGACGACATCCGGTATTTTGAATCCGGCAAGCTCCGGTTTTTGAAGGAGTTTTGATGAGAATGTATAAAATCACCTTAACAGTTCCCATTAGCCACGCCGATGCAGTGCGTAGGGCGGTGGGTGACGCTGGTGGTGGTAAAGATGGCAATTATACTCACTGTAGTTTTTCGGTGGCCGGCAAGGGCAGGTTTTTGCCGAACAAAAACGCTAGACCTTTTATTGGAAGTGTGAGCGTACTAGAAGAAGTGGATGAGGAAAAAATAGAGTTTGTTTGTGGGCACGACGTAGTAAAAGAGGTGGTAGCGGCAATGCTAAAAGCTCATCCGTACGAGCAAGTGGCATACGATATCTCGCCACTGTTTAGGCTGGAGGATTTATGAAAAAGGTGCTGTTAATTCACGGCTGGGCGGAGATTTTGCGATGAGCCGGTCAAACCTTATAACTTACGCCTTTATTGATAGCCAAAACCTTAATCTAGGTATATCGCACGACGTCATCAGTCAACGTGGTCGTCACATATACGAAGGCAAAAAACTAAATTGGCGACGCTTTCGCCATTACCTGCGAGAGAAATTCGGCGTCAGCAAAGCCTATATTTTTATTGGTATGATGCCTGGGAACAATAAACTCTACGAGCATTTACAAACCTGCGGTTTTACGTTAATTTTCAAGGAAGTAGTAGAATTTGTCAACAAAAAAGGCGAAACCGAGGTCAAAGGGAATGTCGACACCGACTTGGTGCTGTGGGCAGCAGCCCGTGAGTTCGCCAACTTTGACCAAGCAATTTTTGCTAGCGGTGATGGTGATTTTCTTAGCCTCTACCAATTTATGGAGGAAAAAGGCAAGCTACTAAAGATTCTAGTGCCTAATCGTTTTCGTTATTCCAAGTTGCTTAAGTCTCATTTTCATGACTATTTAGTGTTTGTATCTGATAAAGTAAACCTCCTCCAACCAAAACAAAAGACCAGGAGTAGCGGTCGGATCACATCCTTAGGCGTGCCTGGTCATGGTGATAAACCAAGTATAGCAAAGTCGAAGCCAAAAGTCAATAAAAATAAAGCCAAAAAAGGTCAGCACGGTCATAGCGGGGCGCAAACGATTAAGCAAAAAGGAGTGAAAAAATGAGCCGAGAAATCAAAAAGAAAATTTTGTCCAAATATTACCGAGCGATTGAAAGCGGGCAGAAAACTTTTGAGCTGAGGTTGGCGAACTGGCGGTGCGAGTCGGGCGATGTCTTGATTTTGGAAGAGGTTGACGACGAGACCAAGCAGCCCACCGGTCGCTCGATGCGGAAAAAAGTTGGCTACGTGAGGCGGACGAAAGATTTTTCGTTTTGGACTGAGGAAGAGGTGGAGAAATATGGTTATCAAATAATTTCGCTATTGGAGGAGGAAAAATGATTATTTCGTTAAATTGGCTGAAAAAGTACGTGGATTTGGATGGGTTTACGGACGCGGAGCTTGCGGAGAAAATTGGTTCGCGGTTGGTGGAGGTGGAGGAGTTTTATCAGACCGCCGACAAATATCAGGGCGTTTATGTGGTGCGGGTGATAGAAAGCCGGCCGATTGGCGGGTCGGATCATTTAAGCTTATGTTGGATTGACGACGCGGGTGCGGTGGCAGACGTGAAACGCGATGAGCGCGGGTGGGTGCAGGTGGTTTGTGGCGCGCCGAATGTGCGACAGGGAATGCTCGCGGTGTGGATTGCACCAAAGGCAGTGGTGCCGGCGACTTATGGCACGAAAACGCCGTTCATCATTGACGCCAAAAAGCTGAAAGGGTTTGAGAGTAGTGGCATGTTAGCGGGCGCCGATGAGTTGGATTTTGGCGCAGAGCACACGGAGATTTTGGAAATTGACGAAAACTTGGCGGTGGCGGGCGCGCCGTTCGCAGAGGCTTTTGGGCTTGACGACACGTTGTTTGATATTGAAAACAAGTCCTTGACGCACCGTCCAGATTGTTTTGGCGTGATTGGTTTTGCACGGGAGGTGGCGGGAATCTTGGGCAAAGAGTTCCAAACACCAGAGTTTATGTTGGACGAGGGGCGGGTTTTTCCGCCGGAGGCTTCGGATTTGCGGTTGGAATTGGTGGTAGAAGACGAAAAATTATGCCCACGCTATCAAGCGACAATCTTGGAAATTGGTGGCAAGGCGCCCAGCCCAGCCACGCATATCAAAGAGTTTGGCGTGCCGATTGTGGCGTCGGGCATGCGCTTGATTGATTCAATTGTGGATATTTCCAATTATTTGATGTTGCTGACCGGTCAACCGCTCCACTGTTTCGACTATGACAAAATGCTGAAAGTCGGCGGCCGCGCGGAAGGCTATCCGGTGAAAATCGTGGTGCGTGAAGCCAAAAAAGGCGAAAAAATCAAACTGCTGGATGGCAGCGATTTGGAGCTGGACACCTCTGACATCGTAATCTGCTCCAACGAAAAACCGGTGGCATTGGCGGGCGTGATGGGTGGCGAAAACACCGCCATCGACAAGGACACCAAGCGTATTGTGGTGGAATCTGCCACGTTCAACTTATACAGACTGCGCGACACCAGCATGCGGCACGGCATTTTTTCCGAAGCCGTCACGCGGTTCATGAAAGGTCAACCCGCCTCTTTGACCGACAAGGTCTTGAAAGAAACGGTCAAGTTGTTCACTGAAAAATACAATTTCAAACTGATTTCACCATTTTTCGACAGCGCGCCCGAACGGGTCGAGCACAACCCGATTGAACTGACAGTCGCTGATGTCAATGAGCTACTGGGCACCGATTATAGCGTGGACTTAATTAAAAACACCTTGACAAACGTCAATTTTGCGGTGGCAAACATGGGCGATCGCATTATCGTGCGCACGCCGTATTGGCGCACCGACATTCACATCAAAGAGGACGTCATTGAAGAAGTCGGACGGCTGAATGGTTTTGACGACATTACGCCAACTCTGCCCATGCGCTTTTTTGAGTCGCCAAAATCCGACAAAATGTATAATCTGAAATCGGCAATCCGCCGAGAACTTGCGGCGTTTGGCGCCAACGAAATCTTGTCATACAGCTTTGTTAGCGAAAAGCTTTTGGAAAAAGCCAACTTGGATTTTGCGAACTCATACAAAATCATCAACTCCATCAGTCCGGATTTGCAATACGTCCGCCAATCGTTGACCCCCAGCCTTTTGGAAAAAGTTTTTTTGAATATTGATGACGGGTTCGACAACTTCGCGCTGTTTGAAATCAACAAAGTCTATCAGAAATCGTATAATTTGGGGCTGGATAATTTGCCGAACGAGCGCGACCATCTGGCACTCACGCTTTTCCAAAGCATCGCCAAAAATCCGTATTATCTGGCAAAGTTGTATGTCGAGAAATTACTGCAAAGTTTTGGCGTGGAGGCAAAGTTCGTGGTGAGCGACCCCGCAGAAGTGTTGATGAATGAGCACGCGACAGCGCGCCCGTTCGAGAAAAAACGCGCTGCGCTGGTGGTTGATGCCAAAACTGGCAAAAAGCTTGGTGGTTGCGGAGAATACAAAAAGTCCGTGTCAAAAGCGTTCAAGTTGCCAGACGGGCTGGCGGGATTTGAGCTGAATCTGAACACCATTGCCGAAGTCATCCCCGACAAAATCATCAAATATCGCCCCCTCCCCCGCTATCCTAGCGCCAAGCGCGACATGACTTTCAAGATTGACAGCGCCCTGCCGTATGCCCAACTCGAAAGCTTGGTGCACCAAACACTGGAAGACGGCGATGTGTGGTTCCAACTGGAACCGGTCAGCATTTATCAGGGCGAAAACGAAACCAAGAAAAATATTTCGTTCAGATTAAACTTCGCTTCATTCAATAAAACGTTGACGAGCGCAGAAATTGCTGATATCATTAAAACAATAGCAGATAAAACGGCGGAAAAACTTGGTGCGGAAGTTGTTTAGCTAAAAGGAGGAAAGGTACATGAGGGCAATAGAAAGTAACACGACATTTTGGCAAAGGTTTGGTGTGATGATTGTGGCGGTCTTGATGATTGGTAGCACCGTCGCGTTGTATGTCGGCATTATTTTATCAAGCAAAAATGGAAATGTAGTGGCGGAACAAATCACGCCCGAAAAGCAGGCGCGTTTTCAAGAGTTATTGGACGCGCACAGTGCGGAAGAGAAAAGCTTGGCGGCGGAACAAGCGCTGGGGCTGTCCCCGCTGTATTATGACACCTTTAACCAATATCGTGACCGCGTCAAGGCGTTCAACTCGGCAGACGCCAACAACTTGACAGAGGTAAAGACTGAAGATTTGCTGGTTGGCGATGGTGAAGAGATTGGCGAATCGACGCAATATAGCATGTATTACATCGGCTGGCTGCCGGACGAAACTATGTTTGACTCCTCTTTTGAGGGATCCACTTTGGCGTTTCCATTGAACAGCGACAGTAGTTATATCGACGGCTGGACGGAGGGCGTTCAAGGCATGAAAATCGGCGGCGTGCGTGAAATCACCATCCCGTCCTCCAAAGCTTACGGCTCAGGCGGGTCGGGCGACGTTATTCCCGCCGACACCCCGCTGAAATTTGTCATCATGGCGGTGCCCTATGTCCCCCGACCGGAGGTGGAATATCCGGACGAGCTGCTGGATTTGTATGAAGAAATCTATGGACAAGTTGAATAGCAGGAACTTTTTGGTGTAAACTTAAGCATAAGCGTTGACTTTTCCCACACTTTGTGTATAATGGTGGTTATGTGAGCGGTTAAAGCGCTCTTCATAAACAAAAAAAGGAAACAAATGACGTTAGCAGAACAAGTAATCATGATAATTTTGGCGGTGACTTTGGCGTTGTTTTTGATTCTGGCGATTATTTTGGTGATTAAATTGATGAAAGTGGTGAATAATGTGCGCGACATCACGGAGTCGACGAAGAAAATTGCCGCCAACGTTGAAGAAACGACGGCGCACTTGAAGACCATTACTTCACCGATTGCGATTATCAATTCTATCAAGGGTTTAGTGGATAAAATTAAAAATAGAGCCAACAAAAAGGAGGAATATGGCGAAGAAGAGTAAAGTAGTAAAGAAAAAGGGCAGCAAGTTCGGCGAGGGCTTGGCGATTGGCGCGGCGATTGGCGCAGTGGGCGGAGCAATTGCGGGCATTTTGACGGCGCCGAAAAGTGGCAAAGAAACCCGCGCGGACATCAAACGCGAGGCAAAAAAGCTGGAAGGCAAAGCTGAAGCTGAAATTAAGAAAATCAAGGGCAAGATTTCACACAAAAAGAAGGCTGTGAAAAAATAATTTGTAATGAATGTGCGAAAAATACGCCGGAAACGTCTCGACGACCGCAAGTTGGCGGTCGAAGAGAGCGTTTTGGAGGATTTGTTTTATGACATGTACCGCCATCGAGCGCGGGTGTATCGTGTCAATTTTCTCAGAGGTTTGTTTTTTGGTTTGGGCAGCGTGCTGGGCGGCACGGTGGTGCTCGCGATTGTGGTTTGGTTACTGTCGTGGTTGATTGGCGTGCCCGGACTGGGGCGGTTTGTGAATGATATTATTGAAAGTTTGCAGTCCGCTAAGTAGTTTTTTTTGGAGAATAATTATCAGTTTATAAAAGGACATACAGCGAAAATACGCTGTATCGACTTTTTTGTACTTATATCACTCCACTTCCGCCGTGTATGTTATGCTGACTGTATAGCTGCCACTGGTGTTGCTCATCGCCGGACTCACTCCAAACCACACGTCGGTGTTCTGCGGAATGTTAGCGGTGAGGTTGTCGGTTTGGTTGCCAGATCGGACGAGGGTGATGGTTGTGGGGATGGTTGCCCAAGCATAGGCGGTGGCGGGGGCGTTGGTTTCGGCGGCAGTGGACGCGCCAAAACTACCCTGTCCCGTGACGCGATACCCCCAAAAGGCTTGGGTGCCAATCAGCCCGCTGACCACACTAGCACTGGCTGGGCTGGCGGAAGTGTAACCGGAAATGGTCGGGATGACAGCGGTGGGCGTCATGGTTTCGGTCAAATTGGCAGAGCTGGATTGCAGGCTCAGGTTGTAGCCGCTGGGGCTGTTGGTGGAAACAGTAGCGGTGCTGAGTCCCGACGAAAACGTATCGGGCAGGGCGCCAATCGACACAGTGGCGGGGGCGGAGAGGGTGAGGTATTTTTCAACGGCTGTATAGAGGGTGTTGGCGGAGTTGGTGCCGCCGGCTGTGGTGACGAGGACGCTTTTGGTGCCGGCAGTAACAAAACTTGGCAGGGTGCAAGTAATTGTTGTATTATTTACAACATTATACTGCGCGCAAGCTTCTCCACCCACCGTAACAGAGTTAACATCAGTAAAATTGGTGCCGGTGATGGTAATAACGGCACCGGTGTAATTGGTCACACCCTTGTCGGGGCTGACGGCTGTGACTGTTGGCGTGAATTGATAGGTGACATTGACCGCTGTGCTGGTGCCATAAGGCGTTCGGGTGACGACCGCTTGGGTACTACCGACACTTTTGGCTGGGGCGACACATTTTGATGAAGTGGCGCTGGAATAAGTTTTGCTGGTGCAGTTGGTGCCGCCGACGGTGGTGGTGAAGGTGCTGTCAAAACCAGTGCCGGTCAAGGTGATTTCCGTGCCGCCGGCAACCGACAGGTTGGAGTTCGGACTAATGCTGGAGATAGTTGGAGCGGCGATGGCAGTGACGTTCGTGGCCGTGCCGGAAGCGCCGTAAGCATTGGCAACTTGGACGGCTTTTTGACCAGCGCTGCCCCAGCTTGGCATGCTACAGGTTATGGCGGTGGCGGTGATACTGCTAGCACTGCTAATACTGCAAGTTGAGCCGCCCATGGTGACTTTGACAGAGTTGGTGGTGGTGGCAAAACCAGCGCCGTTCAGATTGGTGCCGGTGATGGTGTTGGCAGTGCTACTGACGCTCGTCCACGAGGTGCCAGATAAAGTATCCGGCAATTGTCCATTGGTTTTGGCAGTGGCGGCGCTGACGCCGGAAACGGTCGGAGCGGCAACATAAGTGATGGCGTTGGTGCCGGCGGTGGCGGTGGAGGTGGAACTGCCACTTGGGGTGGTGACAATGACGACCTGATTACCGGATTTAACGGTGGTGGCGAGGGTGCAGGTGATTTTGGTTGAACTGTTGACGGTGTAGGAAGCGCAGGCAGTGCCACCGACGGTAACGGCTGAAACGCTGACGAAGTCGGTGCCGGTGATGGTGACAGTGCGGGTGGTGCTGGCGGTGCCGATGGTGGCGTTGGGCCGCTCACCGTTACTTTTGACGGTGTAATCAGCGGTGACGCCGGCGCCGGCGCTAGTGACAACATCAGTGATAGTGGGTGGCGGAGGGGCACCATAGAAAGTGACATTGCCTTTTTCGGTGCTGGTGGTGGCAATCCATTGGGTAGTGTCTGGAAATGTCACTGGGGTGGTCTGAGCACCACAATCTTTGGTGGGATTAGAAGCTGAACACGACGTACCGTCCGTGTAATACCAGACGTAGTTAGCATAAGTGCCGGTTGGTTTGGTGATGGAGCGGGTAGTATTGTCGTAAGTCGGGTAAACGACATCTCCGGCCGCCACTGCAGGTTCATCCATCGGCGTACCGCCAGTACCATTTTTGACTCGATACAGCTCCTGATTACCCGTGCCAAAACTCTGAGTAACCACGATTGAACCGCCAACCGAGAACAACGCCTGACGCTGAGCGTAGCGGTAAAATGGAGAGCTATACATCCTCTGTGTCGTAGCCCCAGTTTTGACAGTTATGGTGCTAAATAGATTAGCTGGAACAGTGCCTACAGTGGAGTCGTTAGCATAACTGTCAAAAGTGGAATCGAATAGTGAGTTCAGGTTAGTGCCATTACTAGTGTTAATTGTGCTAAATAAACCAGCCGGAATGGTACCGACGGTAGATTTATAGCCAACAAGGGAGAAAGTCTTATAAAACATATCCTCAAAGTTCGTGCCGCTGGCGGTGTTAATAGTGTTAAACAAGCCGGCTGGTATTGAAACGTCTGTGGCATTATAGGCAAAATAATAGAAAGTCAGACTAAACATACCGCTAAGATCTGTGTCGCCAGTGGTCGTGATTTTGGCAAATAATTGGGTCGGGATACCTATGGCGTTTCGCCAACCATAAAATGTCTTGTAAAAACGGTTCGTTGAATTTTTAGAAGCCATCAAGTCGGTCAGAGGTGTATTGATGGATCGAAATTTGTATAGATTGTCCAGAGCGTTAGCGCCACTAGTATTGCCTGTGTAAGCGCCGAAAGCGTTGAGCCATCCAGTGGTGGCTGTGCCGTTGGGCCGGATGGTAATTTGATACTGCCCAGCGTTGCTATAAGTATGACTAATGCCACCAGTATTTGAGCCTGGACCCTTTTCAGTCGTGGAAATACCATCACCCCAATTGATAATCCAGTCATAAGGAGAAGTGTTTGCGACGGAGCCGTGCGTACCGCTAATCGGAACCAGAAAAGTGGTGGACGTACCAGTTGTGGCACCGGTTGAGGTCAAACGAGTGTCAATAGTGAAAGCAAAACACTCATTCTGACCAGCACAATTAGTGATACTGCTGGCGTTCAACACAAAGTTCGCGTCGGCAGGGTTGGTCGCGGCAGTGGCGGTCGGCAACCAGCCCGCAAACAGCGGTGCGATTTGCCCAAAAACCAAACAAATTACCAGCAAGACCGAGCGGGTAACCAGCCCCACTTTTTTGGCTTTAAACGAGATTAGCCGATATATATATCATGGTATACATAGTGCGCCTTAATATCTCCTCCCTGCCAGTAGTGCAACCTTTCATACTGCTTATTCTATAGTAACGGTAATGCTTTGTCAATAATAAAACCTACTCCGCCACCTCGCTCAAAACCGACATCAAAGAATCCTCCGCACCTTTGGAAGTCTTCCTCTTCGGCGCCTTTTGCGCCAACTCAATGTCCAACTCATATCCGGTGAGTTGCGACGCAAGGCGCACATTTTGCCCCACCTTGCCAATCGCAATTGATTGCTGATCCTCCGTCACAAAGACTTTTGCACGCTTGTTCTTCTCGTCCAACTCCACCTTCTGAATCTCCGCCGGACTCAGCGCCTCGCGAATAAACTCGCTCACGTTGTCGCTCCACGACACAATATCAATCTTCTCACGCTCGCCGACCTCTGCCATCACCGCCTGCACCCTGACGCCGCGCCCGCCAACAAAAGTCCCGACCGGATCCACCCCAGCCACGTTCGAAGCCACCGCAATTTTCGTGCGGCGCCCCGCCTCGCGCGCGATGCCTTTGATTTCCACCGCGCCAGTTTCAATCTCCGGCACCTCTTGGCGGAACAGCCACTCAATAAACTCGCTGCCGCCCCGCGACACAATCAAATCCGCCTTGGTTTCGTCACGTTCAATGCCTTTCACAAACACCTTAATCCGCGAACCAACCTTGTAAAACTCACCCATAATCTGCTCGCGTTGCGGCATTATCGCAATCACTTTGCCAAGGTCTACTTTCACAATTTTCGGCTCCACGCGCGCCACCGTCCCCGTCATCACCGTACCAATCTTGTCCTCAAACAACACAAACACCGCCTCGCGCTCCGCCTCGCGCAACTTTTGCATCATCACCTGTTTCGCCGTCTGGCTGGCCACCCGCCCCAAAGTCGTCACCGTGAAACTCTCCTCGACAATATCGCCAATCTTGGCGTCTTTCTTCAGTTTCTTCGCCTCGCTTTCGGGAATCTCGGTTGCCGGATTATACGCCAGCCCCTCTTCAATCACCTCTCTCATCACATACACCGTCGCCTCCCCCGTGTTCAGGTTCAACACCGCGCGGACATTTTGCTCTCGCTCCCCGTTATCGCGCCGCCAAGCCGCCGCAACCGCCTGCTCAATGATGTCAATCACCGCCTCTTCAGTCAAGTTTTTCTCCTCCGCGACCACCTTTGACAAAGCGCCCATTTGTTTCAAATCTAATACGTCCATCCTTTTCCTTTCAGTTAAAAATCCGCCCTTTTTCAGGTCGGCATATTAAGTATTGCTGGCATTATATCACGGTTTGGAGTTTTGTACAATAGATTTTGGTGTTTACAACAAAGCCAGCAGGGGAGTTGCACCAACAAAAAAAGCCGCATGAAAAACCACGCGGCTAAGGGGTTGAGCGATAATACAACGAGAAAAGTGGGCACGGCGGCTCAATAAGGAACGTCGTGCCTGCAGATGCCCGTTAGCGGAAACTGCACGACAGGGTCTTGTGCGTTTTCCCTTGGGGAAACAAAGCCGACCCTAAGCGCCCTGATACCGCTGTAGGTTTGTTCGATAGCTTTAATCACGTGTTCTCCTGCGGTGGCTTCGACAATCAGCACCATGCCAAAACCAGGGTTAAAGGTGTGCAGAACATCGCTCCACGACAGCTTGCCCAAATCCATAATCTGTTTCAAGGCAAACCAGTGCTTTTCGAAATAGTGGTCGACTATGCTACTTGAGTAGAACTTCGCTGCCAAACTGCCGTCTGCTGGCAAAACCCGCGGAATGTTTTCGTAAATCCCGCCGCCGGTGATGTGGGCAATGGCGTGAATGTCTGAGCCCGCCTCTGCCAGCGCCGCCTGAACGACATCGACATAAATCGCGGTGGGTCTCAGCAGCCATTCGCCCAGCGTTTCGCCCGTTCTCAAAAGCGACTCCAAGAAGGGCTTTTCGAGGTTACGCTTCAAGGTCTCAGTGCTGTTTTCTTGACCGCTGAAGATTTTGCGAATCAGCGAAAAACCGTTGGAGTGCAGACCATTGCTATCCAACCCAATGATGACATCACCGGATTTGACGGAGCTGGGGTTGACAAGGGAATACCGGCTGGCGATTGCAGTGGCAAAGCCCTGCAGGTCGTACTCGCCCACCTCCATCAGCCCAGGGTGCTCCGCCATTTCGCCGCCAATCAGCGCACATCTGGCTTCTCGGCAGCCTCGCGCCACGCCCTTAATAATCTGGTACACCACCTCCGGCTGGTTTTTGCCGCAAGTGATGGTGTCCAGAAAGGTGATGGGGCGAGCGCCAGTGCAGATCAGGTCGTTGACGCACATGGCGACACAATCAATGCCGATAGTGTCCCACTTCCCCATCAGCCGTGCAATTTCCATCTTCGTCCCGACCCCGTCCGAGCTCTGGAGCAACAAAGGCTCCGAAAACTCGTTGAGATAACCGGAAATGTCAAACATTCCGGAAAACCCGCCGATACTCCCGACGGATCCAGCAATCTTGGTCGAGTCGACCAAATCCTTGATGAGGCGAACCGCTCGTTCGCCTTCAGCGGTGTTCACACCCGCCTCCGCATACGCTTTGCTATAACTATTATCGCTCATAACAACCTCCCTCCCCAAAATGGGGCTCCACCTGTGTCGTATAAAAAAGTTCGTTTGGTGAGCCAATTCTATCACAATAGCAAAAATCTGTCAAAAAACGACCCCAGTCACACTGCACAACCGCCATTCTGGGTCCATCCCAGAATCCAAAAACTTCCAAAACCAAAAACCAAAAAACCTATTTCCGCCGCTTGCGAAACCGCGCGAACAATCCCTTCCCGCTCACCTCCGCCTTAAACTTGCGAATCTGAACCAAAAACTTCGCCTCCACAATATCAATCCCCGCGAGCACATTGCCCGCCTCGTCTTTGGCGTTGATAATCTTGCCGTGCGCGTTCAGTTCTGCGTCCAGCTCGTATTTGTTGCCATGCGAACGGTTGACTTGCTTAATCACCACTTTCAAGATGGCATTCTTGCGGTGGGAGCGTGGCAAAAACTTGTCCAACCGCCCCAACCTCTTGTCAATATATCTGCTAATTGTTTCGTCGATGTCGTATTTGACACCAGTTTTCTCAATATTTGTAATCATACTGCCATTATACCACAATTATTGCTCAATATTCTTCATTGAAAGACTAAGTTTGCCTTTTTCGTCAATCGCGTCCAGCCGCACCTTCACCGTCTGCCCCATCTTCAACTTGTCTTCCACTCTGGCAATGCGCTCTTTGGCAATCTGCGAAATGTGCAACATCCCGTCAATCCCAGGCATAATATTAATAAACGCCCCAAAATCTTTGATGCCCACCACCTTTCCGGTGTAAATCTTGCCAACCTCCGGCTCTTCCACCAAACTCTTAACCCAAGCCAAAGCCTTTTCAATCGACTCCTTGTCTGGGCTCGCAATCATCACCAACCCGTCTTCTTTGATGTCAATCTCCGCGCCGGTTTCCTCTGTGATTTTCCGAATCACTTCGCCACCCTTACCAATCACCGCGCCAATCTTGTCGGGGTTAATCTTCAACTTCTCAATCTGCGGTGCATACGGGCTGAGGCTGTCGCGCACTTTCGGAATCACCGACAGCATGTGCTCCAAAATAAACTTCCGCCCCGCCTTGCTCTGGTCAATCGCCTGTTTCAAAACCGCAATCGGCAGCCCATGCACTTTCATGTCCATCTGCAAAGCCGTCACGCCCTCACTGGTGCCCGTCACTTTGAAGTCCATATCGCCCGCAAAATCCTCCGCGTCCGCGATGTCAGATAACACATATGGCGTATCACCATCCATCATCAAACCCATCGCAATGCCCGATACCGGACGTTTCAGTGGTACCCCCGCGTCCATCAGCGCCATGCAAGATGAACAGGTCGCCGCCATAGAAGTCGAACCGTTTTGCGACATAATCTCCGTGACGCTACGAATGGCATATGGGAAGTCTTCTTCCGCCGGCAGAACTGTGGACAAAGCCCGCTCTGCCAGATAGCCATGCCCAATTTCCCGCCGCCCAGGACTGCCCAAACGCCCGCACTCGCCCACCGTCCAACTCGGCGCGTTGTAATGGTGCATATACCGCCGCTCACCGTCCGTCACTTCCATCGTGTCCACCACCTGTGCATAAGACAGCGGCGCCAAAGTAACGATATTCATCGCCTGCGTCACGCCACGCGTGAACAAAGACGACCCGTGTGCGCGCGGCAAAATCCCGACTTGCGACGACAGCGGCCTGACCTCTGTCAATTTGCGCCGATCCGGACGCGTTCCGTCTTTCACAATCCCGTCGCGCACGTCCTTGTGAATCGCCAACGTCAACGCCTCATCATATTCCACACGGATTTCCGAATATTTTTCCTCGCCGATTTCCGCCTCAAAATCCTTGTGCATCTGGTCGCGCAAAACGTTAATCGTTTCGTTGCGCTCCGGATATGGCAGGCGCAAATCTTCGCCCAGTTTCCCTTTTGTCCATACATCGACTTTCTTCTGTATCTCCTCATTGGGCAGTATCAACTCGTATTGCTGTTCCTCCGGTTTCACCAGTTCCCTCAATTCTTCCTGCAACTCAATCGCCGGCTGGAACTGCTGATAAGCAAACTCCAACCCCGCCACAATCACCTCTTCCGGCACCTCTTTCGCGCCTGCTTCCACCATCGTCACACCAGTCTTCTTGCCAGCCACCACCAAATCCAAATCCGAAACCGCGCGCTCCTCCGGCGTCAAAAACGCCTTGAACTCGCCATTCACCCGCCCAACGCGCAGCCCCGCCACCGGCCCGTCAAACGGCACTCCAGCAATCATCAGCGCCGCTGACGTCGCAATCATCGCAATCATATCTGGTCGAAAACTCGGATCCATCGACAACACCGTTGCAATCACCTGCACTTCCTGTCGATAACCCTTTGGAAACAGCGGACGAATCGGTCGGTCAATCAACCGCCCAATCAACACTGCCTCGTCGCTCGGCCGCCCCTCGCGCTTGATGAACCGCGAACCGGAAATCTTGCCTGAGGCATAAAACTTTTCCTCATAATCCACGCTCAAGGGGAAATAATCCAACAAAACCGGCCGGTCGCCGACCTGCACTGTCCCCAATACCACTGTGTCGCCATAACTCGCCAGCACTGACGCCGTCGAGCGAAACCCCACGCGATTGATTTCCAAAATCAGCTTCCGCCCCAGAAAATCTCGCTCCACTTTAATAATTTTTTTACCACTCGGATTAATAATATCCATTTTTTCCTTTCTCAAAGAAAAATAACAGTTAGCACGTGCTGTTCCAGCTTCGTTCGCCGCGACAGCCCGTCGTACCTATCATTTTTCTTCGATGTTTTAATACGTGGTTACATTATACATCAAATAGTTTTGTCAAGCAAGCAATTCAAGCATCCTTGTATTTTGCGAACAAGTTCTCCAGTTGACCGTCCAGCCCGTGGATGTAGCGCTGGGTAGTTTCGGCGTTGCTGTGACCGAGCATTTGTTGCATTTCAAGCAGGCTAGCGCCTTTTTTCTGGATGTCGGTGCCAAACGAGTGTCTGAGCGCATGTGGATAAAAATCCGTCAACCCCGCCTTATAAAAGGGTTTGCGCATTCTAATCCGCAGTTCATCCACGCTGTATTTGTGTCCGCGGTGGTTCACCCACAGCGAATCCGTGATGTCGTTTTCGCTAATCCACTTTTGCAACCGCTCATAAGTTTCGCGATTCATGTAGGCCTCACGCGATTTGCGCCCCTTGCCCACGAACTTGATTCGCCGGCCCGACAGATTGTCCAGCCGCATATTGCGCAGTTCAGAAATCCTCAGACCCGCGTCAAAACAGATTTTAATCAACAGCCACGCCAACTCATCCGCATATTCCAGCGCTTTTTCAATCTGGGTGGCGCTATAGAACACACGCCGCGCCGGCTCTTCTTTCAGCTTTTTAATCAAAGGCAACTTTATCGGCATATTTAAGCCCATTTCGCGATGGTAACGCAACATTGACATGATATGCGCAATGCGCGTGTTGATGGTGCGTGCTGAAACGCCTTTTTTGGTTTGATACTTAATCCAACGGTTGAAAGCGGCATTGTCCAGATTTTGAATGTCGTGGCACTTGGAGCCAATCACAAAATGCGCGTAAGTATGCTGCTTGCTCACAATCGTCATCGCACTCATTCGGCGGGTATAAGTACAGTAATCCATATACTCGTCGATTTGAGTATCGATCGGTTTTTTGGTTTTTCTCATTATCAGCTCTCTTTCTGCCTTCGCGCTTTTAATGATTAATGCCGTTACTTTTTGGTGATCTCGGCGGGAGTCGAACCCGCGTTGCAAGGATGAAAACCTTGTGTACTAACCGTTATACGACGAGACCAGCACAAGGACTACTGTATCAAAAAATCATGGGAAAGTAAAGGGCTATAACGCAATAAAAGGAGGAACCACCGCTTAAAGTGCTTGTGCTATTGCTTTTATGCTTACTTTATTAAAACATAATTGACTTTTTTGGCTGTGTATGATATACTGTCTACAGTCTGAGCATTAGGGGTCAAACTTTATTGCAATAAGACGCAAGTGTTAACAAGTCAGATTATTTGACATATTCGTGACTTTTGCGTGCGTCTTGAAAGGAGAGGTGTTTCAAGACGCGCGTAGAAGCGCGAGATGTGTGAAGTTTTTCCCTTACCCCGACCTTTCACAGGTGCGAACTGTGATGGGCATTGCCAAAAGGAGGCGATTTTATTTGATTGCAAGATTTTTTTTCTATTGCTTTGTGGGTGCCTTCTTTTTGGCGCTCACAGCAGTTGTCGTGGGGGTCATCATATGGCTTTGCCGTGTGAGACCGAACCCAAAAAACGCCCTGCGCTCGGCGACAGACTTCATCTCCAGCAGTACTGCGGAGATTATCTGCCAAGAGCGCGCGGTCCGAACGAAGAAAGATATCGATAAGTCCATCAGAAGGATTGAAACCTGGGTGGATTTTATCGAAAAACTGGCGATGGGGGTGTCCAGAAAATACCCCAATTCGCTGGAAAAAACGAAGAGGCTCGTCGCTGCCATTCGAAGTGCGGTTGATGAGCTCGTTGGTCATCTGCGGTGGCACTTCGAGAATGAGGCGCCGCAAGCAGAGAAGAGAGGGTGAAAAAAAATGAAAAAAGTTTTTCTTTTTTTACTCGTTATCATAATGGTTGCCGGCAGCTTGGCTGGTTGCGCGGACAACAGCGGCAGTGCCGGAAGCGGACGCGCCGCCTATAAGGTGGAAAGCGCGTACGCGGACACCGTGCCGGAAGAGGCGACGCCGGAAGACGATGGCGAAAGCCCTCTCGTCGATCCGACAATGGAGGCGGCGAACGCTGTTAGTTGTATTTCGTTCGCTGCTTTGTACCAATGGTACGGCAGTGTAACGGACGGAACGAAGGCTGAGCGCGAAAAATTATTTTTTGACGCGTTTAACGCTGAGTTTCGGAGATATCCGGACATCCGTGCCCTGTTTGAGCACGTGGCACCCGGAACCGGCGGCGCCAAGGTGGTCGAGTTTAAAACCCAACCCTACTCGGAGTTTTTGAAGAGTAGTGGTTGGAAGGCGGTGTGGAATACATACTATTCCCCCGCCGACAGAAGTTATCACCAACAGAAAAAGGTCGGTCGGTTTTCGAAAGCAGGATACAACATCCCTGCCAATGACCGGACGGTCGGAATCTTCGGATTCGACCTGAACGGCGACGGGAAGACCGACAAGTGGGTGCACGCGCTCTTGGAATGTTTCAATATCCTCACCGAAAGGGAGGTCATAAAGAACATTCCGAAACCTACACCTACGCCCGCTCCTACACCTACGCCCACCCCCGCGCCTGTCGTGGACGCCAAGGAGTACAGCCTCGCCGTCAAGTACGTCCGCAAGGACGACTTAAATAAGGAGCTGGCAACGGCGTATACCAGCACGGTGAAAGCCGGAGCTTGGTACAACCTAACGGAGAAGACGCAAAAGTCTATCTCCGGCTGGGTCCGCGACTCCATTGCTGGGGACACACCCCAAATCAAGGGGTACGCTAGCCAAGACGTAGTCATCTACGTCAAGTACTACAAGGCTAGTGGCGGAGGATCCGGAGGCAGTGGCGGAAGTTCTGGCGGCGGAAGCTCGGGTAAAGTGTTCGACGTGACAATCGAATTTAAGCACGTCGACGACAAAGACCCGCTAGTGGTGTCGCCGTATACGGCGCAAACTGCTGCCGGTGGCGCATACGACGTGCGTGGCGTCATTTCCGGTCGTCAAACCCTGACTTCGAACGGTCGCACGTTCTATGCGACCGGAAAAGTGGACGGAACGACCTATGGCACGGCCACTGCCAACGTCAAAATCGTAGTTTACTACGAAACGAGGGAGTGGCAACAGTTGCCCGAAGGGCGCTATTATGTGCCTGACGGCTCTGGGGAGGTCATAAAGGTCGAGCCTGAAGCCGGAGCGCCGAAGGACGAACCCGGTACAGACATCCCATCACAGAGTAATCCACCCGCTCCCACACCACAGCCAATCGCTCCCGGAACGGAGTCTGTGACGGGGACTCCGAGCGACCCAATATAATATAAAAACTTCCACATCGCTCCACACGGTTTCGCACACCATGTGGGACATAGATTACGCTTTTCAAGAAGCGTTGCAACTTGCAGGGGCGGTTTCATTTGCCGCCTCTGCTCCATAATATGTTTGGTAATCTGACTTGTTGACTTTGACGGGAGGCAATTTAACAATTCGGCTGATAGAAAAATAGTTGTTAAATTATACTCGTTTTTAATAGTTAATTTTCATTTAAAGTAAAGGAGAAAAAAATGAATAAATTAGTTAAAGGTTTATCGGTTTCTGCCCTTGTGGTAGCTTGCGTTGCTGTAGTTGCTACGCCAGCGCTTGCCATAAGCGACCCAACAATCATAATGGGGGTGCGCAATGCGGGTGCAACCGGTGATTTTACAAAAAATATAACAGCAACACCAGGTGAGCAAGTTGATGTGGATGTAGCCATGTATAACACGACCGGTGTTGACTTGGTTGGCGTGAATGATCAAATGGATTATCGTGTTAATCTTGACACGAAGAATGTTTTGAGCATTGTGCCAAACTCAGCGACTTTGACCACCAAAAAAGGCACCAGCGCATTGACGAATGCAAATGACATTTTGAGTCAGCATTCGTTAGGACAAATGTCTAAATATGTTCCGGATAGCAACGGTGATGGCGTGGACGAGCAAGGCTGGGCGGTTCTTCGCTTCAAGGTGCAAGTCCCATCTGTGGACAAATTGCTTTGCGGGTTGAACTCGTATCATTTCAGTGCGCAAATTACAGCTTATCAAGACGGCAAAATTGCTTCCGACACACAAAAGTTTGATGTGAGCATCACGGTTACAGGGAAAAACTGTGGTGGCAATAATGACAACAAAAATGATGACGGTGGTAAAACAGACGACAACAAAGGCGACAACAAAACCACCGCCCAAAGCAAAATGCCACCTAGCGGCCCAGCGGACGTGATTGCGCCCGTGGTTGGTGCCGGCACCTTGGCAACGGCCTCCGCCTACTACATTATCAGCCGAAAAAAAGCTTAAGGAGTTGACCGCTTCAAAAAACGGTGGACATCTTGAAGAAAACAACCTCGACTCGTTCGGGGTTGTTTTCGTTTCTGGCTTTTTGTGATACAATAGGCTCATGGGTAAAAAGTCCAAACGCAAAGAAGATTCCGGCAAGCGCCATGTTTTGCCGTTCGGATTTTGGGCGCAGGTGGGGGCGGTTGCCATGGTGGCGCTGTCGATTTTGTTGGTTTTTTCGTGGTTTTCAGCGGGCGGGCGAGCTTTGGAGGTCGTGCGCGATTTTGGCATTGGGTTGATTGGCGCAGCGTATTATCTTTTGCCGATTTTGTTGACGTACCTCGCGGTTCTGATTTTTCGGTCGACTGATAACCGTTTGCCGACCTCTGTGTGGGCTGGCTCGACACTGGTTTTGATTTGGTTTTCGGGTTTGTCGGGGTTGATGAACGACAATGGCGGCGCGGTTGGCGGGTTTTTGGACGGATTGCTGTTGGGGTTGATGAGTAAGGGCGTGTTGGCGTTTGTGTTGGTGCTGTTCATTTTCATCACGGTGATTTTCGTTCAGGGCGCCTCGCCGAAAAAAATCATTGAATCTTTGTTCAGGAAGTTCAAAAAACAACCAAAAACCGCTGAAACGGAAACCGAAAAAGACAAGCCCAAATCCGAAAAATCAGCATTCAAGATGAATGCCAGCGTGGCTTTGGAGCCGGCGGGCGACAAAAAAGACAAAGCGGCGCCCGAAAAACAGGAGGCAAAACCGGCGTTGATGGCGGTTTCCGACCCCAATTGGAAAATGCCGCCGATTGACCTTTTGGAGAAAAAGCAGTCGCCGGCGGACGCGGGAAACGTGCAGGAAAATGCCGAAAAAATCCGCCGTACTCTCAGCGAATTTGGGATTGATGTGGAGATGGAGGGCGCGAATATCGGGCCGAAGGTCACACAATACACTTTTCGCCCGCCAAGCGGCATCAAAATGCAACGAATTACCGCACTGGAAGACAATTTTCGACTGAACTTGGCAGCCAAAGATGGGCTCCGGATTGAGGCGCCCATCCCCGGACGCGACGTGGTGGGCATTGAGGTGCCAAACCTCAAATATGCGGGCGTGGGGTTGCGTAGTATTTTGGAATCCAAGCAGTGGAAAGAGGCGGACAAACCTCTGGTTTTCGCGATTGGCAAGGATATCGCTGGCGACGCTGTGATTTGTGACATCAACAAAGCACCGCACCTCTTGGTGGCAGGCACCACCGGCTCGGGCAAATCGGTGATGTTGAACACTTTGATTACCAGCTTGCTGTTCAGGAACAGCCCCAGCGACCTCCGCTTGATTTTGATTGACCCCAAAGGCAACGAGCTGGCGCCCTATAAGGACATCCCCCACCTTTTGGCACCGATTATCACCACCACTGACAAGGTAGTTTCAGCGCTCAAGTGGTCGGTGAATGAAATGGAGCGCCGCTTCCAGTTGTTCGCGAACATCGGCGCCAAAGATATTGTGTCATACAATGAAAAACTGCAAAGCACCAAACAAAAGGTTTCCACGCCGGACGAAAATGGCGTAATGCACGAGCACGACGACGGCAAAATGCCTTATATCGTGATTGTGTTTGACGAGATGAGTGATTTTATGATGACGGCAAAGCGCGATATTGAGGGGCTGATTGTGCGAATTGCGCAAAAAGCGCGCGCGGCGGGCATTCATTTGGTGCTCGCGACCCAATATCCGAAAAAAGAGGTGATTACGGGACTGATAAAGGGCAACGTGCCAACAAGGATTTCGTTCAAGGTCGCCGAACAGGTCAACTCGCGGGTGATTTTGGATCAAGTGGGAGCGGAAAAGCTGTTGGGTAGTGGCGACATGTTATTGCTCTCGCCGCAAGTCAACAAATTGCAACGCATTCAGGGCGCATGGGTGTCCGACGCGGAGATTGAGGCGATTTCCGACTTTTTGCGCATGCAAGCGCCACCCCAATACAACGATGATATCTTGGCGCAACCGGTGCAAATTGCGGGCAACGGCGGCGTCATGGCGGCGGCTGGCGTTTCCAACGGTGATGATGATTTGATGGAAGCGGCAAGATTGGTGGTGGAAACCCGCAAAGCTAGCGTGTCATTTTTGCAAACGCGCCTCCGGTTCGGCTTCAACAAAGCCTCACGCATTATGATGGAACTCGAAGAACGTGGCATCGTGAGCCCACAAGACGGCTCCCGCCCCCGCGAGGTTTTGATCTCTTCACTGGACGAGCTGGAACTGTGAAGACATGCGAGCATGAGGCTTTAAGACTATGAGATTACGAAAAAATAGGTATTGTTGCATAATTATCACCCCGTCAAAGAGTACGTTTCGCGTCAAATCGGTTAAGGTGCGGGCACCCCACACCCTTCAGCCTTAACCGATTTGGCTGCACTCAGCGAACAGCAAAGCCTCTTTGACGGGGGCGATAATTATGCAACAACGCAGAAAAAATAAGTGCATTAACCCAAACTCTATGTTACAATAACAAAGTGGAAAAAGCTGTTAGTTTCATAAAGAAGATATTCATAATTATCGCTATAGCGCTGTTTTTGATGGAACTGCTCAAAAATAACTGGTTTTACGCCATGTACGCGCTGATGATTATCCCCATTACTCTGGCATTCGATATCATCAAAAAACTCACCAAGTTGCGCATTGCCCCCCCGCTGGAGCTGATGTATCTGACCTTCATCTTTTTCGCCGAAATCATCGGTATCAACCTGCGTGCCTATTACTTCCTGCCGGTCTATGACAAAATCATGCACTTGGTGTCCGGCGCCCTCACCGCCGTCTTGGCGCTAATCTTATTGCATCACTTCAAGATACCCTCCAACAAAAAATCCTTCTGCATTATTTTCGCCTTCAGTCTGACGGCGGGTGTCGCGGTGGCGTGGGAGATCTTTGAATACGTCGTTGACTTCTTTGGCGGCGACATGCAACGCGCCAGAACGCGTGGCATCAACGACACCATGCTGGACATGATTGCGGCGATAGCGGGCAGTGCGCTGGTTTTGTTATTTTATCGTCGCTCGAAGAAGGTGGTCGAACAACGCCGAAATAGTTAGCGGGCCCACGCCACCCACCGCCGGCGTAATCACAACGTCATTTCGCGCCACCAACGCTTGCGACGCGTCGCCCACAATCACCCCGTTCTCGCTCGCCGTCCCCGCATCCACCACCACCGCATGAGGCTTAATCATCTCCGGCTGCAGAATCCCCGCCACGCCCGTCGCCGACACCACCACATCAAACTGTGGCAACGCCTTGTCCAGCCACTCTTTATCCTTGCTCCGAAAAACCGTCACGTCATATCCGGAAGCGCGCCACATCTTGGCAAGCGGCCGCCCCACCAACTTGCCATAACCCAAAATCGCAATTTTTTTTCCCGCCAAATCCAACCCGTGCCCCGCCAAAAGATAATTAACAGCGGTGGCAGTCGCGGAATCATACGCCGCCCGACTACCCAGCCCATCCACATCTTTCTCCGGCGCAATCTGGTCGCAAACCTCGTCCGTCAACTCCGGCTGCAAAATCGGCAACTGCACAATCATCCCCTGCACGCCACCATCCGCATTGGCTTTTTCAATCTCCTCCACTAGCCGCCCCGTCGCCACTGTCCTCACCGCCACCACTGCGCCAATGTCCTCCGCATACCGCCGTTTCATCCGCACATAAACCTCAATCACCGGATTGTCGGAATCTTTCAAAATCAAAAGCACCGGCGCTTTTTTTTCCGTCTGCCGCATCCGCCGCACCTCGCGCGCTTGACGCTCCTTGATAAAATCCGCCAACTCCCGCCCGTCCAACCACTTCATCGTATCTCCACTGGTTCCTGCTCCAACACAAACCCAAACTTTTTCCACACAATATCCGCGATTTTCGCCCGCGCAAGACTGAGGTCGGCATAACTTTTCGCCGATTCATTAATCAAAATCAGCGCCGCCTTGTCCGACACTTTCATGCCATAAAACTCCTTGCCTTTCAACCCCGCCTGCTCCACCAGCCAACCGCTGTTCACCACATTTTTGCCGTTTTCACGCCAAACCTGAACGCCTTTTTCCCGCGCCACCGCCGCCTCTTCGTCTGAAAGCTCCACATTTTTGAAAAAAGACCCGCTGCTTGCAATAATTTTGGGGTCGGGCAACTTCTCCGCCCGAATCGTTGCCACCATTTGGCGGATATTTTCCGGTGAAAAATCTGCAACTTGGTGTTCGTCCACGTATTTTTGCAAAGAAACATAAAACGGCGGGTGCAAAGTCGCGCCCTTTGCCAGCCGCAAAGACACCGCCACAATAAAATATCGCCCCACCTCTGAGCCGGTATTGAAAATACTTTCGCGATAAGCGAACTTGCACTGCTTTTTGGACAAAATCCGGATTTTGCGGGTTTGACTGTCATACACTTCCACCTCTGCGACCACGTCGGAAATCTGCTGGCCATAAGCCCCGACGTTCTGCACGGGCGCCGCCCCCACCGTTCCGGGTATCATTGACAGCGCCTCTATCCCAGAATAGCCCCGTAATGTTGTAATTTTTACAACATCATCCAGAACTTCTCCGGCATAAGCCTTCACCACCACGCTCTCCGGCCGCTCCTCAATCACCTCCACCCCCCGCAATCTGACCAGCAAAATCACGCCACCATATCCCTCGTCCAACCCAATCGTATTCGCTCCGCCGCCCAAAATAAACACCGGCAGACCGTTCGACTTGGCGAACTGATAAGCTGTGTCGATATCCTCCACCTTATTAATTTCCTGCACAAACCGCGCCTCCCCGCCCAGCCGCATCGTCGTCAATGTTGAAATTGGAACATTTTGTTTCATGAAACTCCTCAATAAAATGGTAGCACCGAGTGGGCTTGAACCACTGACCTCAGGCTTATGAGTCCTGCGCTCTAACCAGCTGAGCTACGGTGCCACAAAACTATTATACCAAATATTTTTCGATTTCTCCACACCAAAGTTTGGGCAAAGTGCAAGGAGCCGCACAACAAGGTCATTTTTCATCAAAAAAACCGCCCCATCAGGGGCGGAGATTTTCAGTGCTTTTGATGTATCCGAGGTGATACATCACTCCGCGCTTGTCTACAGCAGCCAAGCCGCGGTGGTCCTTTTCAGCTATTTGAAAGCTGAAGTACTGCTCCGCCACCCGATACAGATACTTTGGAATCACCATCCGCCTGATGGGTGAGCTCTCCACGACTTTGCCCGGCAACGGAGCATCCCACCGCTTCTTGTAATTCTCTAACGGCTTCAGCAAGAGATTGTCTATCTTCCTGTCGAAAGTCCCAATCAGGAAAATCGCCTCCTCATGCCAGCAGCTTTCATTACTCGCTCGATACAAAACGCCCGAATCTGTTGCCCTCAAGATATAATTTGTCTCATCCTCCTTGAAGTTCAGAGTATAAATGAGTATATCAAGGTTCTTGGCAGCCGGAGTGTGTGACGCCATTGGGGCAAACTCTGTGAGCAATGAACCGAAATTGTATTCAATACCATACTCCTTATTTGCCTCCTTGGCTTTGTAATCCTCGATAGCTCTTGACAGGTCAAGCTCGCGCGCCGACTCAAGGGTGCTTATCGCCGCCTGAAAACGCGCATAAGCCGCGTCCGACTTGCCCCCGATTTTGTCGGGGTGCAAGTGTTTTGCTGACGCTCTCTTGAAAGCCGACAGCACGTCGCGAACGGCAGGAACACCGCCGCGACGCAGGAGGGTCTTCAGGAAGGCCGGGGAGATATAGCTAGCTTTAATGCTTTCAGCTAGCACTTTCGTCTCCATAATCATCCCAATCACCTCCTCTCTCTGCCTTATCACGCAACCGAAGGGTCTTGCCATAATAGCCCCACCCCTCGTTGAGACCCTCAAGCAACGCCGCCAAATCCAACGGTCCGGCGCTGCCGTCAGTTGGATACCCGCTTTGGCTGGCAACTTCGTGTAAGAACTGGATTGATGGCGGTTGCCCTTTATCGAACTCGAACTCCGTCCGGAGGTCAAGACAAACGACTAGCTCCTCCGGCGTCATATACTTTAAATTACTCAAGGCATATGACGCGCTAATCGTAGAGCCCATCAGAGCATCCTCCAGCGCCCTGCTCTGTTGCACCGTCAAATTATGGCGAGCAGTCGCTTTTTCAATTGCGAGGGACGTGGCGTAGGTCGTAAGAGCTGTACTCATGGAGCGCCTCCTTTTTTTGAACTAAAAAAGAAAAATATATAGCACTGTCAAACAACCCGCTTACTTTCATAAGCGCTGACTGTATTCTATCACAAAACCTTAAAATAGTCAATAGCCACAGACCTTGCTTGAGGTGCAGACAACCGAAAAACCTCCCCATAACGGGGAGGTATACCATTTTCTGAGCGTTCTACTGTCTCGCCGGTGGTGGAGATTTGGTCCCGAAAAACAGGACTCTGAGAAAATTGTCGAGGAACGTCATCAAATCCTGCCGCTTTTCCTCAACTTTTACATGCATCGTCTTGCGCTCCTGTTCAAGCGCCCGCTTGTACTCCTCCAGATTTTGGAGGGCAACGTGGTAGCGCTTGATACTGGCGTCCACCTCTTCCAAATCCAATTTGATTTTTTCTTCCCTCTCCTTGCATTCATCTTCCATCGCCTTCAGTGCTTTATCCTTTTCAAGGATAATTTCTTTACAGCGGCTCGTGACGGTGTTGTTCAACTCCTCGTCATTCAGTCCGAGGTCTTTCTTGAACAAGGTAATCAACGCCCCGTTGAGGGCTTGCACGATAACCCATGCTCTCTGAAAGAGGATGGCGATGGGTTTTGGGTCGCGCATTGTCGGTCCGCGATAGACTTCTTCGCTGTAATGCACCATTTTGGCCATTTCAGTTTCAAGCCGACTGCGGTTGACGGCAACATAACTTGGGATGTCTCCCACGTCTTTGTGTTCAACGGCGCGCTCAACATAGCGCTTTAGGACATGATCAGTAAACTTAAGGTCCATGCTTTTCTTCACCTCCTTTAAGAAAACTGTAGTAGCGATAACTCAAAACATACTACTTTCGGATGATTTTTTCAAGCATAAAAAGTTTATAAACTCATTTTGCCGACAACTTCAAATACTTTCGCGTGGCGAGATATGACGAAATCATCCCGATAAAAATCCCGATGATTAGCAGCGCCAAGAAGAACACTCCCCAATAATTTTTCGCAAGGTCATAGGTGGATTGGATTTCCACACCGTAGTTCACCAAGTGTTCGCGCAACATGGAGAGCAGCCCCACCAGAATCAGCCCCGCGAAAACGGCCGCCAAAATGCCATAAATGATCGCCTCCACGATGAACGGACCGCGAATAAAACCTTTGTCGGCGCCGATCAGTTTCATCATATAAATCTCTTCGTGGCGGTTGAAAATTGCCATGCGGATAGTGTTGAAGATGATTAAAAACGCGATGACCACGAACACCGACCCCGCGATGAGGCCCACTTTTTCCACAAAGCGTGCGGTGGAGGCAATGTTGTCAATCGCCACGCGACGTTCGTCAGCAAAGGAGGGTGCGCGCTTCGGGTCAATCAGGGCTTGCATGTCCTCGTCGCTGTTCACGAAACTTTCCAATTCCGAGATGTCGGACAGATTATTGACTTTGACGTGGAAAATCCACGGGAACATGTTGGTGGCCTCATCCAGCGCTGCCAATGCGTCCGGATCGTCACTGTTCATGAACCGATATTCCTCTTCCGCTTGATTGGGCGACACGTATTCCACCGTGCGCACACTACCAAGAGCCCAAAACTTTTCGTATAACTTTTGGATTTGCGCGTCGGAAGTGTCTTGTTTCAAAAATATCGACATGTCAACGTTATTTTCAATTGATTTCACCGTGTCGAGCAGCACATTTCGCGCAATCATGGTCGCCGAAATAATCAACAGAGTCACAATCATAATCGCGGTCGCCGCCACACTCAGCCACGCATTGCGCACAAAGCCTTTCACGCCGTATTTGATTTTGCGCCCAACGTTCAACAGTGGTCGTTTGCGGTGTTTGCGCAAGGCTTTCAGGGTTTGCCGGACGTGTTTGGGCTTCATCGATGCGCCCTCCTGTGGCGACCTTTTGGCACATCCGCCACGATTTTACCCCCGTCAATTGTGATGGTTCTCTCGTTTAAATACTCCACAATCGCCATGTTATGCGTGGTGAGCAGCACCGTCGTTCCAAAACGGTTGATTTTTTGCAACAACTCCACAATCCCCCAAGAATGCATGTCGTCCAAATTGCCAGTCGGCTCGTCCGCAATCAAAATGCGTGGCTGACGCGCCACACTGCGGGCAATCGCCACGCGCTGCTTTTCGCCACCAGAGAGTTCGTGCGGAAAATGTTTTTCCTTACCGGAGAGCCCGACCAAATCCAAAACTTTTGGCACCAAATCCTTGATTTCTTTCGGCGTGTGCCCCGCAATTTCGAGCGCAAACGCCGCATTTTCAAACACCGTGCGATCCGGCAAAAGTTTGAAATCCTGAAATACCACGCCAATCCGCCGGCGCAAATGCGGGATATGCTTGGCGCGCAAATCGCTGTAATTGATGCCGCCGACAATCACCCGCCCCGCGTCCGGTCGCTCCTCGTGCGTGACCATTTTCAACAAAGTCGACTTGCCGGCACCGCTCACTCCGACCAAAACCACAAACTCTTTCGGCTTGATATGCAAGGAAACCCGATCAAGCGCCGGCTGCTCGCTTTTGCCCGTGCCCTTGTATTGCTTGGTGACTTGGTCAAGTATTATCATAATCGTATTATATAGAATTGTGGGGTTTTTTGCAAGCAGTAGCTTGCCTTCGGTATTGTTGCATAATTATCACCCCGTCAAAGAGTACGTTTCGCGTCAAATCGGTTAAGGTGCGGGCACCCCACACCCTTCAGCCTTAACCGATTTGGCTGCACTCGGCGAACAGCA
>JAISOF010000023.1 GCA_031275815.1 Candidatus Nomurabacteria bacterium | reverse complement strand
ACGTATCCTACGGGAAGGATACCACCCGTCAGATACAGATTTTATTTTCTGTATCCTACGGGCAGATTTGATTGTGGGTTTGTTGGGTATGGTATTTATAAAAAGCGGGTGTTTTTGTGATGCGGACAACCTTTTATTAAGCCATTATTCCCGAAAAGAGCGGTAGCGACAGCCCCAAATAGCAGACAGGTCGCAGGTAGAACATGCCGATGACTTGGGTGTTATAGGCAGTTAGGTATAATGTGAGCCATGCTATAGGGCTGTTACTATTTAACTCTATGAGGCCTTGTTGCATAATCCCCCCCAAAAAAACCAAAAACCAAAATAACCCCCCACCCCTCCCCACTACCCCGCATACTCTGGCAGCCCCATCCGGTTATACCTATTAATCATATCATGGCACCCCTGTTAGTATTTAGCTTATAATTCCTCGAGAGGGGACAAAAACGGTCTGGGGATATAGAGGGCGGGATGATTTTTCCGCATTGTATTTAGCTTGTAATCCTCCGAGAGGAGGCGAAACACTTTGATTTTCGCCAGACTAATCCGGTTGCACTAATAACCTGAACTCTGACTAACGACCAGCCAGTCAGGTTGGCTGGGCTGGCTTCAAATCGGTTTTGTTGCATAATCACCTTTGCTGGTTTTATTCTTCTTGCCGGTCTTGCTGGTGGTGCTCTCCTGCTTGTTTGCGTGATTTTCATAACGAAAAGGTTTTGGTCCGAAAACAACCGCCTGACAGCCACCGTGCTGCTTTGGTACTCCGCGACCACCGTCAAGCGTCAGTGGCGCTCGGCAATCGACCGTCGGGAAACAAAAAGCAGATGATGTTGAACAGGCTTAAAAGGTAATGGGCTGCAATCCCGATGAAAATGCCGCCGACAGAGTTGTTGAAGTTGCGGAAAAGCAAGACAAAAACAACGGCGTCCAAAAGACCGACAAATACGGCAGTACCTTTCTTGGCTTCACACAACCGTTTCAGCACGTCAGCTGTTTGGCGTGAACGGTAAAAAGCAGCTTTGCGTATAATTGCTCCGCGACGCGATAAGCATTTTTAAACTGTGGAATAATCGGTTGAAAAAAGTGCGGGAAGTAGCCTAGTTTTTACTTCATTAACTTTATCACTTTTCGGTCTTTATTAAAAAGTGAAAGACTATTTACGGTATTTTGGAAGTCTTTAGGGCAAAAGATTAACCATATTACTTAAGCTCTGAGGAGGTGGGGGTTTTGTGCTAATATAAATGTATGCAAAAAACAGCAATTTTGGCGGTGAGTGGTGGCGTGGATTCGATGGTTATGTTGGATAGGGCGCGGAGGGGGGAGTTTGGCGAGCTAGAGTTTTTGGTCGCGCATTTTAATCATGGGATTCGCGAGGATGCTGATGAGGATGAGCAGTTGGTGGAGGGCTATTGTCAAAAGCATCGACTGAAGCTCGAGCGGCGCAAAGAGTCGCTCGGTCAAAACGTCAGCGAGGAGCGGGCGCGCAAGCGAAGATACGAGTTTTTGCGCAAAGTCGCCACAAAATACGACGGCGAGATTTGGACGGCGCACCACGCAGATGATTTGATTGAAACGATTGCCATCAATTTTATTCGCGGCACGGGTTGGCGGGGGTTGGCAGTGTTTGTCGGCGACATCAAACGGCCGCTGCTCGCCATGAAAAAAGCGGATATTTATGACTATGCCAAGAAAAATCAGCTGACGTGGCGCGAGGATTCCACCAACGCCAGTTCCCGATATTTGCGCAACCGCACGCGCGCGCGGCTGAAAGAGTTGCCGGACAGAAAACGCCAAAAATTGACGAAATTATGGCGACAACAAGTTGTGATAAGGTGTAAAATTGATAGTATTTTGTCGAAACTGGTTCAACAAAATATCGTGTACACTCGCGATTTTTATGAAAAATTGGACGCAGCGACGGCGATTGAGGTCTTGCGCGCGCTGTTTGAAACCCGCCACCAACCGTTGACCATCCCCCAAGCTGCCGACCTTTTCCACGCTATCAAAACTTATAAACCGCACAAAAAGTTCAACTTGCCAAAAAATCAGTTCGTGGTGTTTTCAAAAACCACTTTTTCGTGATATAATTTCAGCATGCAAAATAATATGATTGTCAAAAACAAAATCAACACAGTCGTCATCATGGCGATGTTTGTGGCGATTATCGGTGCCATCAGTCTGGTGATTTCGTATTTTTGGGGCGGGATGAACGTGGTGATTGGCGGGATTGTGTTCGCGGTTTTATACACGCTGTTGCAATATTTTTTGGCGAGCAAAATCGCTGTTTTGTCCACCGGCGCCAAGCAAATCCAAAAATCCGACAACCCGCGCTTGTTCGGCATTGTGCAAAAATTGAGCCGCAAAGCACAGTTGCCCATGCCCAAAGTTTATATCATCGACGACCCCGCGCCAAACGCTTTTGCTACTGGGCGCAACCCAAAAACCGCCCTTGTTTGTGCCACAACGGGGCTGATGGACATCATGAACGACGACGAGTTGGAGGCGGTGATGGCGCACGAAATGAGTCATGTCAAAAATTACGACATCCGTGTGTCGATGATTGCGTTTGGGCTGGCGTCGGTGGTTGGTGTGCTCAGCAATATTGCCGGACAAACCATCATCAACGACGGTCGCAGGGATGGGGAGGGCAATGGCGGTTTTCAAATGATTTTGGGCGTGTTGGTGATTATTTTGGCACCGATTTTGGCGTTGGTCATCCAGATGGCGGTCAGCCGTAGCCGCGAGTTTTTGGCGGACGCTTCCGCCGCCAAAATTATGGGGCGCCCAGACAACATGATTTCGGCTTTGAAGCAACTGCGCAAACACAGCAAACCCATGCAAAAACAAGATTCCGCCACTGCTATGCTGTTCATTTCCAACCCGTTGAGAAAAGGCGGCGCGGTTGCCAGATTGTTTTCCACTCACCCGCCGCTAGAAGAGCGGATTGTGGCGCTAGAGGACTCCAAACATGGGTTTTAAGACAAGTGTGCGAAAATCTTTCGTGGCGCAAAAGTCCAAAGTGCACGCGAAAAAAGCGCATTATTTGGCGGGTCGTCCGCACCGCAGTTTTCGATTGACGCGCAAAGAAGATTACAAAAAACCCCACCCCCCCGCACAATATATCAAGTTTATTTTTCAAGTTTTCGGCATGATTAAAAAAAACAAAAAAGTTTTTTTCCGGCTACTACTGGTTTCCGCGTTGGCGTCCATTGCGCTGGTCGGCATTATGAGCCAAGACCGCTATGAATCCTTGAACGAAGCGATGGATGAAACTTCCGACGAAGTTGTGGCGGGCAACTTCAGCGGGTTTGGCAAAACCACAATGTTGTTTATTACCACCGTTGCGACCGGAGGGCTGAACCAAAACCCCACTGAATCGCAACAGATTTTCAATGTCCTGATTATGATTCTGATTTTTCTGGCAACGATTTGGATTTTGCGCCAACGTCTCGCTGGCAACGACGTGCGCATGCGTGACGCGCTGTATAACGCATTCTCCCCGCTGGTTTCCATCATGTTGGTTTTTATTTTGTTGCTGGTGCAACTAATCCCGATTTTCGTCGCATTCATCGTCTATTCTTCAGCCGTCGAAACCAATTTTTTGTCGAACGGTTTTTATGCGCTGTTTTTCTGGATTGCGGCGGGCGGGTTGGGGCTGTTGTCTGTATATTTGGCGGTGCCCACCGTGATTGCCGTCATCGCCGCCACCGCGCCCGGTCTGTATCCCATGCAAGCCTTGCATAACGCTGGTGAACTGGTGCTTGGCAAACGTTTCAAGATTATTTTTCGGTTCATTTGGGGCGTCGTAGGCATTTTGCCGGTTTGGATTATTGTCGTTTTGCCCGCCATTTTGCTGGACTCGCTTTTGAAAGAGTTCAGCGACTTTTTTGAGGGATGGCCGATTGTGCCGGTCGCGTTTCTTTTGGTTTCATTGTTCTCGGTGGTGTATTTTTCAACTTATTTATACATGTATTACAGGAGGCTGCTGGATGAGTTTGAACCGAGAAACCATTAACCGCGCGAAAAGGCTGCGTGATTTAATCAACAATTATCGCTATCATTACCACGTGTTGGACGAATCCATTATGAGTGAGGCGGCGGCGGATGCGCTGAAACACGAACTGTCCGAGCTGGAAGCCAAATATCCCGAACTCATCACACCGGATTCCCCCACCCAAAGAGTGGCGGGACAAGCCCTGAACAAGTTCACAAAAGTCACGCACAAAAAACGCATGATTTCTTTGAACGACGTGTTTAGTGACGCGGAAGTTTATGAATGGTGGGAGCGGATTTTCAAAGTCGGCACAAATCAAAACTTTGGTTTTGATTTTCAAAAAGCAGACTTTTGGGTGGACGCCAAAATGGACGGGCTGGCGATGTCGTTGCAATACGAAAACGGCGTGCTGGTGCGGGCGGTCACACGGGGTGACGGGCTGGTCGGTGAAGACGTGACGCAAAACATCAAAACTATTGAATCTGTGCCACTGAAATTGCGTGAAGACGCGGTGTTTGGCGCGGGCTACACGGAAGTGCGTGGCGAAGTCATCATCAACAAACAAGAGTTCGCGAAAATCAACGAAAAAAGTGAAACCAAATACGCCAATCCGCGCAATTTGGCGGCGGGCACCATCCGCCAACTGGATCCAAAAATTGTGGCGAGCCGCAAATTGGAGTTTCACGCGTATGATTTGTTGCGCGACCGCCTTGCCGACGTGCCCACCAATGCTTTGGCATACGAAAAATTGCGGGAATTGGGTTTTGCAGTCAATCGCGATGCGCATTTGGAAAAAAACTTGGATGGTGTGCTGAAGTTCGCGCACGATTTTGAAACGACCCGAAACGACCTGCCGTTCAACACGGACGGTCTTGTCATCAAGCTCAACCGGCGTGATTGGTTCGAGGATTTGGGCATTGTGGGCAAAGCGCCGCGCGGGGCGGTGGCGTTCAAATATCCCGCTGAAGAGGCGGTGAGCGTGGTGCAGGATATCGTGATTTCGCTGGGGCGCACGGGTGCGGCAACTCCGGTGGCGATTTTGAATCCGGTGCTGGTGGCGGGGTCAACGGTGCGGCACGCTTCTTTGCACAACGCCGACGAAATTGCGCGACTGGATGTCAGGATTGGCGACACGGTGATTATTTATAAAGCTGGCGACATCATTCCGCAAGTTCAAAGAGTTCTGACGGAGCTTCGTCCGCGAAAAACCGCGCCGTTTGATTTTGAAAAAGCCCTGAAAGAACAATATCCGGATTTGAGTTTCGAGCGCACTGGCGAAGACGTGGTGTATCGCGCGCTGAGCCTCAATTCGGAGTTGATTTTGGAGCGCAGTGTGGAATATTATGCCAGCAAAACGGGGCTGGACATTGAGGGTTTGGGCGAAAGCAATGTGAAATTGCTCATCAAACATGGGCTGGTCAAAACCATCGCGGATTTGTATTTGTTGCAAAAATCCGACCTTGTCAATTTGGAACGTTTTGGCGAATTGTCAGCCGCCAATTTGTTGTCCGCCATCGAAAACTCCAAACATCCGCCTTTGTCGCGGTTCATCACTGCGCTGGGCATTCGTCACGTGGGTTCGCAAACCGCCACCCTCATTGCCGAGCGTTTTCAAGATTTCGCGAAGTTTGCGGAAAGCTCGGAAGAAGAATTGTTGGAAATCGACGGTATCGGCAAAATCGTGGCAGAATCCATCGTGGCGTGGTTCGCGGACGAAGACAATGACCGACTTTGGCGCCGATTGTTTGAACTGGGCGTGCAGCCGGTGCATGTCGATACCTCCAACCGAAAATTAGCGGGCGCCAGTTTCGTGGTGACCGGAACTTTGGAAACGATGGGGCGGGACGCAGCGGAAAACCGCATTCGCGAACTTGGTGGTGCCTTCCGCAAAGCCGTCACCAAAAACACAACCTATCTCGTGGCGGGCAGCAACACCGGAAAATCCAAACTCGAAAAAGCCGCCCGACTCGGCACCAAAGTCATCACCGAGCAGGAGTTTTTGGAAATATTATCCGGCGCATAATCCGAACTTGCCTCGCAACCCCAGCAAGGCGTGTTTTGGTATTATCATCATTTTTTTCACCCGCAGTCAGAGTGAAAAAAAATTGTTTCAAACCATTTTTCACCAGATTTTTGTGAAAACTCTTGATTTCGTGTGAAAAGTGTGCTAAGATGGAGTTGTGAATAGCAATAATTATCAACTTGACTCACTCAAAGTGAGTAACTTCCGTTCCTTTTTTGAGGGACAGGAAGTGATTTTCAATCACAACGTCATCGCGTTTTATGGGGCGAACGCTTCGGGAAAATCGAACATTTATCGCGCGCTGGTTCTGATGAAAAACTTCATCATGAACTCCACTTTGCCAAACACACAAGGCGCGCCGTACGAGCCATTCTTGCTCCGGCACAAGGCCAAAAAACTGCCATCCACTTTTGAGGTGACTTTCAGCCATGGCGACAAGCAATTCCGCTACATGTTTTCGATTAACGCGGATAGCGTGGTCGAGGAGGCGATGCATGACCTCTCCACAAGCCGCGAGCGGCTGCTTTTTCGAAGGAGCAAGGGATACAACGTAACCACCGCCAACAACAATTTCGGCACCAAAATATTTGAAACGACCCGCCCCAACTCGCTACTCATCACCCGCGCTTATGAATATGCCAATAAATATGCCGCAGAGCTGTTTGGATTTCTCCAAAGTTTGAACTTGATAACTGTTGGCGGCACTCCACCGCTTCGTGAAATGAGTATCAATATTTTGCAACGCAATCCGCAAATCAGGACAAAAATCTTGAGACTGTTGCGCAAAGCCGATTTTCCGATTCGTGATTTTACGTTTTCCACCAACAATATTCCGTCGGAGGAAATCGACGGATTGCCGTTTTCTGACGCGGCGAAAAATCAATTGCGCAATTCCAAGTTTACGCTGACGCAGACCTTGCACGCTGTGCGCAATGATGACGGGGATATCGTTGAGAAAGCGTTGTTCAACATGGACAGCCAAGAGTCGCTTGGCACAAACGTGTTTTTTGACATCATTCTGCTGATTGTCGACACGATTAGTAACGGACGCACGCTGTATATTGACGAGTTCAATTCCAGTTTGCACATCGACATCTGCGAACTGATTATCAAGCTGTTCAAAGAAAATAAAACTGGCGCAAAATTGATTATCAACACTCACGATGTGGGGCTGATGAAAAGCACCGGCAGGCAAGGCGCTCTTGATCATGAGAATATCATCTATGTGGAGAAAGACATGTTTGAACAGAGCATTATCACCCCCCACGACGCAAAGCCGACCATGCGCAAAGACGACAATATTGAGAAAAAATATCGGCTGGGGGTTTATGGCGGCAAGCCGTTGGTGCAGGAGTTTTGAAAATGCCGGTTGTTCCTCAAATGATTCTGATTTGTTGTGAAGGGAAGGAGACTGAAAAGCTATATTTTGGGATTTTGCAAAGGATGTTCAAGGTTGCGAATATCTCCATCAAAACTTTTCCGCAAGTCGGTCAGCACTATCAACTGATTGACGAATGCGTCAAAAAGAAACAGGAGATTGCTTTGGCGGAAGGGTTTTCTTTGGATGATGTCGAAGTGTGGGCAGTTTGCGACATGGACGCCTTTGCAGATAATTTTCTGAAATTGAAGGCTTATGCTGATGATGGCGGTGTGAATCTTGCGTTTTCCAGCCCGCAATTTGAGAACTATATCTTGCAGCATTTTGGCAGCCCGAACAATAGCAAGAGCCGCAGGGGAGTTGTTGAGCGGGAAATCACTGACATCTTGTTGTCCAAAGGGGCTGGGATGGCTTACAACAAAGCGGATTTGTCTTGGCTCGAAGACATGATTGACCAAAAGCCGCGCATTGTGAGCGAGGCGATAAGGCACGCGGACACCTATTCAAACCACGCCAAGCAACCATTTTTTACGGTGCAACGGTTGACTGAGCGGATTTTGTTTTTTCGGACGAAATAGGCTTATATCACAACTCCACGCCCTCAAACTCCAGAAATTGCGCAACGCTCATTGGCTTGGGACGCTCCAAATCAAGACAAAGAAAATCTTGCAGTCGCAGATGATTAGCCGGTGGTTGCTGGCGACGCAAAGGAGAGTTTTCGCTACTCTGGAACTTTTGAACCACATAGCGGACAATAAAATGTTGGTATCAGCGAGAATTCTCATGCCCGATTTTCCCCATAGCGAACTTCATCCACCAATTTTTGGACGTCGTTTTCGCTATGCAGACCAAGCCGCTTTGCCACGCCACTCATTGCGTTTTGCGCTTTATGCAGCGCGCCGGCAGAGGCGTTGTCGATGACTACCTCACCGGATTTGTTTTGAAACAACAAGATTTTGTCACCAGACCGGAGTCTTAGCAACTTGCGTATTTCCGCCGGAACTGTAATTTGACCATTGGACGATAATCTTACGAGATTCATAAAACCCCTTTCTTTTTTTGAAATCTCAAAAATATTTTAATATGGTCAATTATATCAACAATTTATGCAAAAGTAAAGTTGTCAGCACTATCCGCGGTTTTGTTGCGTAATCACTTTTGTTGGGTTTATTTTACTTGCCGGTTTTTTTTGGTGTAATACTTTTGTCGGTATGTTCTTCCTACCGGTCTTGTTGCACAACCACCCACATTCACAGGTACTAAAAACCGTTGCCATCCAATCGTTATTGGTGGCAGTCGGTTCCTCGCTTCAATCTGTCGTCACAGATTGAAGAGCCCTGTGAAGTG
>JAISOF010000010.1 GCA_031275815.1 Candidatus Nomurabacteria bacterium | reverse complement strand
CCATCCCCCTCCGGTTTCCTCTCCAACTGCCAAATCACCGCCACCATCACCACCAACAACAGCAACGGCTACACCGTCTATCTTTCTTCTAACGATGAAAATACTTGCCCAAGTTTCACCGACGCTTGCTTAACTGGCATCGGCACTGCCGCTGGTTCTTTCATCACACCAACCACCGGCGACTTCAGCCATCCCCAAACCCTCACAAGCAACACATGGGGCTTTGCGATTCCTGAACCAGAAGTCACAAGAGATGAAATGAATGACGACCCATTAACTGACTATACATTTGATGATACCTACACCATAAACGCCCTTGACGCCGGCAAGCCCGACCAAACAATCGAAGAACAAAACTTCATAAATGCCAAATACGCCAAACTCCCCCTCAAAACCAACCCCATCAAAGTCAAAGAAACCACTAGCCAAGTCCCAGATGGCGAAGACTTAGACATCTTTCTTGCCACGAAAAGTAGTTTTAATTTGCCGTCAGGTAGTTATACTGGTTCGCTACTAATTGCAGTTAGCGCCAAAGACCCCAACTTCCCAGAGCCAACAGTACAAAGCGTGTCGCCAAGCGTACAAGGAGGATTAACCGGTGGGACAGAAATAACCATCACCGGCACGAACTTCAAGTACGACTATAACGGCAACATCCTAGATATTGTGACAAATGTGACAATCGGCGGGGAGTACTGCACCAACATCAACGTCATAGACGCCAACACTCTCAAATGCAATACCCCAGACCAAGCCACTTATGGGCAAAGGGCAGTAGTGGTAGTTACCAGAGGCGGGCAGAGTAATATAGATATTATGTACGAATATGTAGTTACAGCCCAAACCGGTGACCCCATCCAAAATATCACCACCATCAGTTGCCCCTCAACACCCACAGCCGTCATAGATACCAGAGATAATCACTACTATGCTATCGCCAAAATGCCTGACAATAAATGTTGGATGTTGACTAATCTTGCTTACGGCGGCACGGAAGCTGGCACTCAGTTTACTTCCGGTGCTGGTCAAAACACCACCACCAACGTAGCAGCCTCTGACACGAACTGGAATAGAACTAATCCTCCGTATAATAACCAAAAACAATGGGTCGACCCCACAGTTTCAGCCGTCACCCAAGGCAGCGGTACAAGATGTGCCGTAGCCTACCGCACCACAAGCAGTAGTATTAGTTACACTGAATGCGGCTACTTATACAACTGGTGTGCGGCACTAGGCGCCGCTAGCGCAGATTGCAATACCAGCACAAATGGCGCCGTTAACCCTAACGCAGGGGTTGGCATCTGCCCTGCAGGTTGGCGCTTGCCAACCGGAGGAGACGACGGAGAGTTTCAAGCACTTTACACTGCACTTGATAGCACTTACTCTAATGCTGTCGGTACCGGAAGCCTATGGCGTGGAGTTATTCAATCTGGATACTTTAACGGTGGCGTTGGATTAAGTAGCCAAGGCACCAATGGCAGTTATTGGTCGGCTACGAACAGCTCCAGTACATTTGCTCACTATTTGTACATCACTTCTTCGGGTCTTAGCCCTAAGATGAACAATGGGCAGAAATACTTAGGTATTTCTGTGCGGTGCGTGGCCGCTAACTAACCCACACACTTTGCCGCGTCAAATAGTTCTACTAACTAACCCAATGGATTCTGCGACTTCGCGCAGAGTGACACTACTATCCGTCATTCCGGACTTGTTCTGAAATCCAGCGGTTTAGTGTTCTGGGACAAACCCAGCATGGTTGGGCGTGGTCAGTAAACGATTGCTGAGATTTTTCCACTCTGCGACGGAGAGGTTCTCCGGACGGGCGTCGGGGTGAATGGAAAGTTGCTGCAGGATGTTTGACAATTCTGCGCGGCTGAATCGTCCGCCACTCGCCAAATTGTTCACCAGTTTTTTGCGCGGTGCGGCAAAGCCCAGTTTGACGATTTTGAAAAAATCAGCTTCAGAGAGGCGCCCCAAGTGGCTTTTGGCATAGACATCGAATATCACCACTTGGGAATCGACTTTGGGTGGCGGGACGAACAGCTCTTTTGGCACCACCCTGCCCAGCGCGGTTTTGGCGTACAAATTAGCGGACAATCCCAAAATGCTGCTTTTGCCACCGGACATCGTAATCCGCTTGGCAACCTCTTTTTGGACCAATAGCACAATCTTTCGCGGCGGATTTTCGGCGGTCAAAAGTTTTTGCACAATCGGGCTGGTAATATAATACGGCAAATTGGCAATCACGAAATAATCTTTCGGCAAGGTGTCCAAATCAAATTGCAAAAAGTCGGCATTAATGACCGTGAGGTTTTTGTTGGGGAATTGTTTGGGCAGTTTATCCGCCAGAGCTTGGTCGTATTCCACCGCCACCACTTTGTCAAAAAACTTGAAAATCGCGCTAGTCAAGGTGCCGAGACCGGACCCAATTTCCAAAACTGTTGTATTTTTTACAACATTTTGGTCGGTTGTGGCATAGCGGGCGATATCCAGTAGCACTTCCCGCTCTTTCAGCCAGTGTTGTCCAAGTGATTTTTTATTTTTCATCATACTCTTATTGTATATTAACTGGGTTTTAATATACAATAGGTACATGCTCCCAGAAGAAAAAAACAAACGCGACAAGGCAAAAGTCATTTTGGCCAATATTTTCATGGCGGTTTCAGTGGTGGCGATTTTGGGTATCACGTTTATGTTGACGATGGGATACACCATCACCAAAGATTTAGATTTGGCGCAGACGGGATTGGTGCGGATTGGCTCCGACCCGTCTGGAGCGACGGTGGTGATTGACGAGGGCAGCGACCAATTGAAAACGACCGCCAAAGCGAACCTGTTGCCCGGCACGCACACCGTTACGGTGCACAAATCTGGTTATACGAGCTGGAAAAAGAACATCACGGTGCGAGCGGGCGGCGTGTTGTGGTTGGATTATATCCAGCTTTTTCCGCTCCAGAACACAATTAGTGATGTTTTGCAGGTTAACAGCTCGGACAGTTACGCTTTTTCGCCGAATGCCAAACGGTTTATTGTGTTGTCTGGCAAGGAACTGGGCGCAATTGACATAACGGATATTACCGGCAGTACAGCCAAAACCAAACAGGCGTCTTTCGCGAGTATTCTGACGCCTTTTGAAGAGGTGGGGGCGTTACAAATTGCCTCGTGGAGTGATGACAGCTCCAAAGTGTTGGTCAAACATCATTTCAATAATCAGTTTGAGTGGTTGCTTTTGGACTTGGAGCGCATGGAAAAAAGTGTCAATCTGACGAATAGCTTTCAAGCGTTTTTTGATGATGTGGTTTTTGGCGCGGAGAACGGAGAGGTGGTGTTTACACTGAAAAACGGCGCCCTTGACAAAATAGAGGTCTACAATTCTATTATAGCACACTTGGATGAAAATGTCAACGTTTATGCTAGTTATAACGGGCGTTTGGCGTATATCACGGCTGAAAAAAGCGCGGAAGGCGAAGAAACAGCGACGTTGTGGATTTATCGCACCCGCGACGCTCGTCCCGCCAAGTTGCGCGAGGTAACCAGCCAGTCGAAGTTGGCGGTCAGCAGTTATCGCAGCGATGATTATCTGGCGGTGTTCGACAGCCACACGTTGTCTATTTTCAGCGGGCAGTTTCAGTTGGACGACAGCGGGTCGGGATTGAGCTTGTTGAAAACGATTGCGTTCAATTATGACGTAGCGGATTTGTCTTCCAAACACCGGTTTTTCATGTTGAGGAGCGGGAATGATTTTTTGAATTATGACATTGAAACGGAAAATACCAAGATTTTTAATCTGGGCGAGGGTGAGGCGAAGGCGGTGGCTTGGTTGAACGACTATTTGTTTTATACGAATGCGGAGCGGTTGGTGGTGTATGATTTTGACGGGGACAACGAGCAGGATATTTTGGCGGCGAGGGCTGGCTCCCCTGCGGTGATTTCGCCGGACAGCAAGTATCTTTATTTCATGGGTGAGGACGCGGAGGGCGGGGTTTGGCTCAGGCAGTTGAGTTTGGTGGTTAAGTAAAGGCACTGCGCGCGACCTTGTTGCACAACCACCCACATCCACAGGTACTTAAACCGTTGCCATCCAATCGTTATTGGTGGCAGTCGGTTCCTCGCTTCAATCTGTCGTCACAGATTGAAGAGCCCTGTGAAGTGGGGGTTGTGCAACAAAGTCGCTTGACCTAATAATTAATTACCAAACAAAAAATCCCAAATATTCTCAAGGAAAGTCGGGTCGTTGGCTGGCATTTCCGCCGGAGAGCTCCCCTCTTCGGTCGCAGAATTGTTGGCGGGTGCGGCACCTTTGGGGTTCGGCAAAATCTGCTCACCGGTGACCAGCAGGCGATTTTTGGCGGTGCCCACAGGAGTGCAAGTAATCAAAGTCAGCATTGGTTTGTCGGTCGGATAGACCAGCTTTGCCACATCGGTCGGCGTCACCACTTCTTTGCGCACGATTTTATAGGTGTAGCGGACGGAATCGTAATTGACATAAACCGTGTCGCCCTCCTCCAGTTTTTCCAGTCTTGAAAAAATGAACTTGTATTGCCCATTGGAAAACACATCATTGCTGGAGTGGCCCGAAACTGAAAAATTGCCGATTTGACCGGGCATGGAATCGGCGCCGGGCACGGGGAAATGAGCCACGCCGTTTTTCATGGCGACGGCTTGAGAGGCTTGGTCGCTGCCCACGTTGAAGATAATTGGCACTTCCACATTGATTTTTGGGATAATCAGTTTGGGGTCGGGTCCGACAGCCGCCGTGATGGTTGGGTCAAGCGCCGTGATGCCTTCAGCGGCGGTGGCGGGTGCAGCATAAGCTTGAATAATGCCAATCAAGTTGCGGTTGTATTGCAAAAACGCAAAACATAACGCCACCAATAGTCCGACTGTGAGCGGAACCCAGTGGCGGCTACGGCGGATTTTTCGACCAAAATCGGTGGATTTTTTGCGGATACTGCCCCTCAATTCACCCAGCAAACGCTTTTTGCGGTCAATTTCGTCCTCTTCGGACGGCAGGGCGACTGGTTCCGCCGGACGCTGTTGGTTCAAGTTCTCCATCGCTTTTTTGTAATGGTGGGTGTAATATTTTTGATAATATTCTTGCCAAGCAGTGTGGTATTTTTTGATATCCTCCGCTGAGGCTTTAATCTCCGCCGGAGCGGCGGTAGCGGGTTTTTCCGTTTCATTCACCGCCACTCGCACGGCGTCTTTGGCGGCATCTGCCTCTTTGTTCACAAAATATTCGGGGGCGTTATCCGCCGTATAATTTGCCAGTAGTTTTTTTCTGGCAATCTCCATCGCTGCCCTTCGCTGTCGCTCGGCAATATCCGCCTCTTCTGCGCTCCTGTGATCGTCCCAAGTTTTATCATCCATAAATACTACCCACCGTTTTTTTTGTTGCCAATGTGGTGCTGGGGGCTGGATTCGAACCAGCGAAACCTGACGGTGCGAGATTTACAGTCTCGTGCGATTAACCACTACGCGACCCCAGCACTCACTGCTTAGTATATTATATATGGCGTTTAATGTCCAGCAAAAATTGGGGAGAATTATGGCGAATTAACTCATTTTGCGGCGGGAAAGCGGTGGCTTGGGGCGGGCGGGGCGACGGAGGGGTTTCGCGGGGGCGACTCTTGCGGCTTCCGCCTCTGTGGCGCGATCCAGCCGGAGTTTGGTTTTTTTCGCCATTTCGGCGTCCCCGCTGTCTTCATAAAGTTGCAAAATGTGTTTCAAGACCGGCAAGGATTTGTTTAATTTGTATGCCATTTCCAAAGATTGGATGGCGTTTTCAGTTTTGCCCAGTTTTTCTTCCGCTTTGGCAAGCGCGATGTAGCGGCTCGGCACTTCGGCCTCCAACTCGATGGCTTGGCGAAAGGCAATGGAGGATTTTTCGTAGTCGCCGGTTTCGAGATAAATCAGTCCGGTGTTGTGCAATGAGTTGGCTGTCATGTCAAGCGATTGGGCAATTTCAAAACACTCCACCGCCTCTTTGTATTGCTTTTCTTTGGCGTATAAAATCCCCAGCCGATTGTATGCGGTGGCGTTTTTCTCATCGAAACGCAAAATTGTCAACAAGGCTTTTTCCGCTTGCAAAGGCTTTTTCTCATTCATCGCTTTTTTTGCCACGTCCCACAACTTCCCGATTTGCTCGGTGAAAATCAGCGCTTTGATTTCAGTTTCGCTTTTCGGCCGCTCTTGCCAAAAAAAGGCCAAGAAGACCGCAAGCAACATGATGGCAAAAAGTCCAAACATACCCCCATTGTAACATATTTTGGCAAAAGCAGAAACCCCTCGAAATCAAGGGGTATCTTTGCGATGTTTTTTATGTCCTTCGATCACCTCCTTTATATCGGATAGGTTCGCTTCTGTGAGGTGCAAAGCGTCGCCTCCCGTCTTGTCTCGTTTCACGGTGAGGCGTACCTGTCCCATCGCTTCGCCGGTATTTTCGTCGATAATGTCGACGATGGCATTGCGATACACGGCTTTTATGCCGCTTTCGCTGGGGCAAGGTGGCGTTTCCGGTGTTTCTTGGCTTGTTTCTTCAGCGTAATCTCCGCCGATAAGAAATGCCTTCATGTTAAGCCATGCAATCACAAGGCTTAACAAGGCTATGGTCATTGCTATTATCGTTGTAGCAAGACCATAGTCCATGTCTACTAAGGCGTCCGACATCAAATTATAAACGTCGGCAATAGCAAAAAGACAAAGAACCACCACTGCCAACAAGGCAACGATGCCGGCTCTTGCCGTTGTGCGGCGTTTCATTGCAATAAGCACTCCCGCTGAAAACGCTAGGAGTATACTTACGGCAACCAGTAAAAGGGCTTTACTGTTCCAGATAACGCCCACTACCTTTGCTACACAATTAAAAAAACTCATCATTTTGCACCTCCTTCTCAAGATGGCACCGCTGCAAACATTCAAACATTGCTTGTCAAGGTGCCAAGATTCAACCTATCTCTTGATTATATCATACTGTGACAAAAAAATCAAGTTTATTCTTACGGTAATTGTCCAGTTGTTCTGATAGTGACTGCTCAACTGCTTTGCCGGTTTTTGGGTGGTCATCAAGACCGATGGTTCTCGCCAAAAGTTTCACTGAGATTTTTGCAAAAAAGTCTTTTATTTTCTCCAAAAATTGCTATAATTGTAAGGTTTTTTGCACCTTAAATTGTTTCTTTGATGGTTTTTGGTGCTGGCTAATTTTTTTCACAAAAGGAGATGACCCTATGGCGAAAAACAATTCTCATCCCAACCCCAATCCCCCCAAATGGATGGAGAAATCCATCCGCACAGCGAAAAAAGCTGTGCGACAAACCAAGAGCTCAGGTATCATACGTATCACGGTGACTGGTCGAACACCGCTGGAACTTTTCTTTGAAAAAGGAGAAAGAAAAGGCGACGTCAGTCAGGTGACAAATGGGAAGGAGCTACGGGGTTTTCTCGACCCGCACATCAAAAGCGACTCGATTGTGTATTACAAAGAGCCGAACCGGTTGCTGATATCGTTGAGAATAACGAACGATATCAGGCTGGAATGCTTGGGAGACAAGGAGATTCTCAACGCCCTGAAACCACTCGCTGATTTGCTGTCGAAACAACGCTTTTGCGTTGACCGCGAGGCAGCGGAGGCGTCCATCCGGCAGGTGACGCAATGCCCCGCGTTCAAGCGGGTGGCGCGCTCCATCAAATTATCATAGAAACAAGAAAACCGGTCGCTCATTATGAGCGGCCGTTTTCACGTTCAATTTTGCGCGGGATGTCACGCCAGTTCAGCACTAAAGCACGTCACGCCAAACTCAGCACCACCAACCGCACATTCAAGTTTTTCGCCAAGTCCCTCGTCGCGGCTTCGATTTTGTGGATTTTGTGGATTAAGGTTACGCTAGGCTGGGTTTTCAGCATTTTTTCCAACATCAAGAGCGCAATCAAAAAGACCCGTCGAGTTTTTTCCCTGCCGACCGCACCGCTTTTGGCGAGTTGATTGGCGATTCCCACGATGTCGTAACTCTTCCCTGCCACCAAGATTTTTGCCATTTGGCGCTCGTCTTCGGCGCAGTTTTTGAGCTCTTCGCTTGAGCTGACCGTTGATTTGATTTTGAAAATTGCCGCCCGCGACCGGACGGTTGGCAAAACTTGGCTCAAATCATCAACCAAAAATAAAAAAGCATTATTGCCGTCAGGCTCTTCCAGCAGTTTCAAAAAAGCGTTGGCGGCACTCTCGCTCAAATCGTCGGCGTGATTGACGATGAAAAGTTGGCGGATTTGGTTTTTGGTTCTGGCGAGGTGGATAATTTCTTGCACTTTTTCGAGCGGGATTTTGGTTTTTCCGGCGTCTTTTTCAATCACGAAGCTGTTGCGTCCGAAAAAAGTTTGGGGGTTTTGACCAAAACCGGCGACGATGATGAAGTCGAACTTTTTCACCAAAACCAAAAGCCGCTCGCACGCGTCAATCCACATATCGCTCGAACTCCTCCGGCAGTTTGGATACGAAAACTCGGCGGTCGCCACTGGGCAAAGTGACCTCCAAGCTCCCAGCGTGCAACATCATCCGCGCCGCCGGTTCGCCGCCATACACTGCGTCGCCCACGATGGCGCGCCCAAGATAAGCGAGGTGCACGCGCAGTTGGTGGGTGCGACCGGTGGTCGGCGAAAGTTTCAATAGTGAATATGCGCCGCTTTCTTTGACCACTTCGAACAGGGTTTCCGCCGCCCGCCCCGCCGGATCCACCTTGAAAGTGGTGGGTTTTTTGAGGTTGCGCGCAATCGGCAAATTAATCAAAGCTTTTGTTTGTTTCATCTGCCCTTGCACCAATGCATAATAGATTTTTTTGGTCTTTCTCGCGCTGAATTGTTTTTGCAATTTTTTCATTGCCGCGTCATTTTTCGCCACAATCATCACGCCCGATGTTCCCCTGTCCAGCCGGTGCACAATCCCAAAACGATTGGAAGTCGGCGCTTGGTGTAGCTTTTCGCTCAGCCAATCGCTGACGGTGGTTTCAGCATTGAACGCGCCCTTGCTGTGCGCCAAAATCCCGACCGGTTTTTCAATTACCACCACGTCGTCGTCTTCAAAAAGTACCGGCAAATCCAGTTGGCGCAGGGGCGGTTTGGCGGATTTTGCGATTTTGACATCTGCATTCAAGTTCACTATTTGGCTGGGGCGCGTTGCAACGACTCCGTTCACCGTCACCTGCCCGTTTTTGATGTATTTTTGCAACACCGCGCGCGGCAAAGTCGGATTTTTTTCCACCAGCAACACATCCAAGCGTTTTTTCAGGATTTTTTCTTTCGCCAAACTCACCGTTTTGCCTTTGAAAATGCCCTCGCCCACAATCTCCACCGCCGCATTCGCGTCCACCGATTCGATTTCGCGCGCCACATGCCGCCGGCTGGTATTTTCGTCGAACAATCCGAAAAACTTGCGCCCCTCAAACTTGAAACACAGCAAAATATTTTCGGGACTCGGATGAAGAACCGCGATATCTTGCACCAAAACATCATCAATCACTTCCGCCTCCAACTGGTTGAACGCCCACAAAAGATTGATGATGTCCTTTTTCGTGAACTTCACTTGTTTGCTCATAACACGATGTTCACCAACTTATTTTTTGGCAACACAATGACTTTTTTGATGGTCTGACCCTCAAGATATTTCTTGACGCTGGGCTCTTTTTTCGCCAATTTTTCCAATTTTGCCACGTCTTCCAAACTCGCCGCGTCCACTGTCAATTTGCCACGCAATTTGCCGTTGACTTGCACCACCACAGTTGCAGTTTCCGCCATCAAATATTTTTCATCCCATTCCGGCCAAGTGGCACGGTTGAGGTCGCCACCCAACTGTTCAAAAAGCTCAGACGCGAGATGTGGGGCAAAGGGCGACAACAACACAAGCAAGGCTTGAATCGCCGACCCCCACTCCTTTGAAAATCCATCCACTTTCAGCTTATACAACCCGTTCACCATCTCCATCAGCGCCGCCACCGCCGTGTTGAAGCTATTGCGATGTAAATCTTCCGTCACGCGCTTAATTGTGGAATGTTGTAATTTTAACAACATTTGGCGGTGCTTGGCGGTTTTGGCGGGATTTTTGGCGTTCAAATACTCCTGTGTCAAAGTCCACACACGGTTCAAAAACCGGTGCACGCCCGACAGCCCTTCCGTCGACCATGCCGCGTCCATGTCGTAAGGCCCGATAAACATTTCATAAGTGCGTAGCGCATCGGCACCATAACCCTGCTCGACAATGTCCAGCGGGTCAATCACATTGCCCTTGCTTTTGCTCATTTTTTTGCCGTCGGGCGCGTTGATATAACCATTATACAGTAACTTTTTCACCGGTTCGCGAAACCCCAACAACCCCTCATCCGCAAAAAACTTGCACCAAAACCGCACATACAACAAATGCGCCACCGCGTGATCGCCACCCACATAACAATCCACCGGATTCCAATAGTCCACCTTTTTTTTGTCCCACGCTTGTTGAGAGTTGTGTGGATCGGCGTAGCGCAATAAATACCACGACGAACAAGCATACCCGTCCATCGTGTCGGACTCCCGTGTCATTTCCTCGCCATTAATCACCACTTTCATGAACTTTTTATCTTTCGCGAGCGGCGAATGTCCGGAATCGTCCGGCAAATAATCGCTGATTTTCGGCAACAGCACCGGCAACTGGTCGTCCGGAATGGCGTGCGCCTTGCCAGTTTTGTCATAAGCAATCGGTATCGGCGCGCCCCAATAACGTTGACGCGAAATCAGCCAGTCGCGCATTTTATAGGTCGTTTTTTCCCTGCCAATGCCGAGTTTGGCGAGCTCCCGCACAATTTCCTCGCGGGCTTTCGCTGAATCTATGCCGTCAAACTGGCCGGAATTGACCAGCGCCCCCTCACCGTGATAACATTTTTCGCCACCGCCGCCCTCAATCACTTGCACAATCGGCAAATCAAACTTTTCAGCAAACTCAAAATCCCGCTCGTCGTGCGCCGGCACTGCCATCACTGCACCCTCGCCATAACTACCGAGCACATAATCCGCCACCCAAATCGGGATGAGTTTTTTCGTCATGGGATTCAGGGCGTACGAGCCGGTGAACACGCCGGTTTTGGCTTTGCTCTCTTGGCGCTCCACTTCGCTTTTGCGCAGAGCACTGGTTACATACTGCTCCACCTCACCTCTGGTATTTTTGGTTACCAACTGCGAAATCAGCCGGTGCTCTGGCGCCAACACCACAAACGTCGCGCCAAAAATCGTGTCGGGGCGGGTGGTGAAGACTTTGATTTTTGTGGGCAAATCGCGCGTCTTGCCTCGGGCAGTTTTTCGCTCTGTCTTGGTGTTTTCAACCTCAAACTCCACTTCCGCACCCACCGATTTGCCAATCCAATTTTTCTGCATGGTCTTGATTTTTTCCGGCCAGTCCAACTCGTCAATGTCCGCCAAAAGTTCGTCCGCATACGCCGTGATTTTGAAAAACCACTGCTTCATCCGCTTTTTTTCAACCTCGCTGCCGCAACGCCAACAATGCCCATTTTCCACCTGTTCGTTCGCGAGCACGGTTTTGTCCACCGGACACCACCACTGGAAATTGTCCGCCTGATATGCTAAACCCTTTTCAAACAATTTCTTGAAAATCCATTGCGTGAAACGATAATATTCAGGATCAGAAGTGTTAATTTCGCGCGACCAATCCACCCCCATACCCATGCGCTTGAACTGTTCGCGAAAATGGTTGATGTTGGTGAGGGTGGTTTCTTGAGGGGGCAAGCCACTTTTGATGGCGTAATTTTCGGCGGGCAATCCAAATGTGTCATAACCAAAAGGCCGCATTACGTTGTGACCCAACGTGCGATAAAATCGCGCGAGCACATCCACAATCATAAAATTGCGCACATGCCCGACGTGCAAGCCATATCCGCTGGGGTATGGAAACATCTCCGCGATGTACATTTTTGGCTGCTTGGCAAAATCTTTTGCCTCGAACGTTTTGGTGGCTTCCCAAATCGCCTGCCATTTCGGTTCAATTTCGTTGGGGTGATATGGTTTCATGATAAGATTATAGCCCAAAAGTCTGGTTTCGGCAACTTATTGCAAGGTAGAAATGTCATGAAGCTAATTTTGTGATATAATCAACCCACGCCACCGGCGGATTGCTTGCGGATGTGGTGAAATTGGTATACACGTATGCCTTAGGAGCATATGCCTTCGGGCGTGCTGGTTCAAGTCCAGTCATCCGCACCATTTCAGAAAAACTTTGCGATTTTCCGCCCGAAAGGGCGGTATTTGCTTTGGCGTGGCGAAACGCCAGCCAAATACTGTTTTCGGCTTCGCCAGTGGCGAAAGCCGTGTTCGGACAGGGGGAGTGGGATTTTGT
>JAISOF010000027.1 GCA_031275815.1 Candidatus Nomurabacteria bacterium | reverse complement strand
CTGGGTATAAGACTGGTGGCACGTCATTTTCCTATCTCGGCGAAAGGGGTTACTACCATTCTAGCAACGTAGCACCAGTTATAAATACGATACGTCCCTTTATCCATAGCACTAGCGTTAATGGCGGCACCGTGCAAAGAACATATTTCTACTCCGTCCGCTGCGTCCACCCCTGACCGCCGGCCGGCCGCAAAAACCCCCGCCCCCGCCGCCCACTCCGCCCACCGACCGGCCCGCCTCCGCCCTCACAAACCGTGCGTTCCGACCTTGAACAGATGGGGTGACTTGCAATTTTTGTGCGGACACAAAAACAAAAACAAAGCCATCTTAGGCGAAATCATTATGCAACGCGACGACTTCTGTGCTAAGATAAAACCATGCTCATCGACACCCATTGCCACATCCACTCCGACGATTATCCTTTGGACAGGGAGGAGGTTTTGCGGGGCGCTTTTGCGGACGGGGTGGAGCGGGTTGTTTGCATTGGCACTTCCCTTTCGGATTCGCGGCGGGCGGTGAGTTTTGCCGAGAGGCACGCGGGGGTTTATGCCACAGTGGGGATTCACCCCAGCGAGGACACGGGTGCGGTGGCGCAGGTTGAGGGGTTGAAAAAGCTGATTAAGACATCGGACAGGGCGAAAATGGTGGCGGTTGGTGAGATTGGGTTGGATTATCATTATCAACCTTTTGACAAGGCGGCGCAAATCCGGCTGTTTGAGGCGCAGTTGCAGTTGGCGGTGGATTTTGACTTGCCAGTGGTGTTTCATGTGCGGGAGGCTTTTTCCGACACTTTCGCCGTGATTGATAATTTTTCGGGTTTGCGTGGCGTTTTGCACAGTTTCACGGGGAACGCGGCGGAGCTCGCGGCGGGTTTGAGGCGCGGGTTTTATGTCAGTTTGAACGGCATTGCGACTTTTTCAAAGGACAAAAATCAGTTGGAGACTTTCGACAAAGTGCCTATGGCTAGACTTTTGTTGGAAACTGACGCGCCATACTTGACTCCGAAACCGTTTCGTGGTAGAATGAACGAGCCGAGGTATGTCAAAGAAGTAGCAAGGTGGGTTGCGGACCACCGAGGTGTGGAGCTGTCAGAGGTGGAACAAGTCACTTCCGACAACGCCATAAAATTATTTAATCTCTAAACACTATGGACAAAAACTTAGAACGCGAGATGTATCGCATACCGGAACGACGCACAGAGACGCTTGAAAAAGGGTCGGTTGAGCAGTTTGAGGTGATAGACGTCACCGAGATTAAAGCTATCCTGCAAGAAAATGCCGAGAAAGAGGTCAAGAAACAAGAGTTTTTGAGCTCTAATCAAGAAAGAGAGAGAGATTATGAACTGTTTTATACAATTGGTCAGGCTTTGGAGGTGTTGCGCAACAAGAAATTAAAAAAAGAGGGGCAGTTTGGAGGCGAAGTTGTTTCCATAGAAGCGTTTCGCAACAAACCAGCATCAAAAGAAGAGGAGTTAAAATATGCGGCTTAAATATATCATCACGGCCTATCCCAAATATTGGCTGAAATATTCGCATTATTCCATCAAAAAGGTGGTGCGCAAGGTGACGGGCGGCCGTGTGCGCAGCGTGCAGCGGGCGGGCAGCACGATGATTGCCCAGAAAATCCAGCGCAAAAAACTGACGCGTAATGATTTGATTGATATGGAAAGTGAATATGGCAAGCTGATTTTTGGCGCGGTGCCAAAAGGTCATCGGCGGGAGTTTTTCAACCTCAGTCCGGCGGAGTGGGTGTGGCACGAGGAGTGGCCGAACGAACAGGGCATGATTGAGCGACAGACCATCAAATACCAAATCACGAAACTGGGGATTTTGAAGATTCAGGTCGGCAAGCCCAATGTGTATATTGAGGGTGAGGAGCTGCGCAATTTCCGCGAGGCAGTCACAAAATATTCGGAAATTGTGATTCGCGAGCTGTATCAAGACCCAGAACCTGCTACAATGGGATTATGATTTATTTGGATCACGCGGCGGCGACGCCGATTAGCAAAAGAGCTCTGCGTGCAATGGAGCCGTATTTTGCGGAGAAGTTTTTCAATCCGTCCAGCCCGTATTTTCCAGCGGTGGAGGTGCGGCGGGAATATGAGGCGGCGAAAAACACGATTGGGGGTTGCATTGGCGTCAAGGGGTCGACTTTGGTGATGACGGCGGGCGCGACGGAGTCGGTGAACTTGGCTTTTCAGGGTTTTGCTAGCTGCTTGGTCAGTGAGATTGAACATTCAGCGGTGCTGGAAACGGCGCGGAGCTTGCCGATGTGCGAGTTCGTGCGGGTGCAGGCGAACGGTATGATTGACGTGGAGGATTTGGCAACCAAAATTACTGAGGAGACCGAGCTGGTTTCGGTGGGGTTGGTGAACAACGAAACTGGGATGATTCAGCCGCTGAAAGAAATTGCAGAAGTGGTGCAGGCGGAGAGAATGCGGCGCTCGAAATGCCAGAGTTCCACTCCCCTGTTTTTGCACAGCGACGCGTCGCAAGGACTGACTTTGTTGAAAATCAATGCCGCGAAATTGGGGGTGGATTTGTTGACTTTGAACGCTGGCAAGGTGTATGGCCCGAAACAGGTGGGGGCGCTGTATGTGCGACATGGTGCGATTTTGAAACCTGTGGTGCGCGGCGGCGGACAGGAGGCGGGACTAAGGTCTGGGACGGAAAACGTGGCGGGGGTGGTGGGCTTTGCCACAGCGCTGTCTGAAACGGCGGCGCGTGTTGATGGCGAACGAAAGCGGTTGACGAAGCTGAAACAGCTGCTTATCCGAGAACTGAGTAAAAACTTTCGGGTGGCGCCGCTAAAAAGCCATCCGGAGATTGGGCTGATTGGCGACGAGAAGAAACAGTTGGCGAGCTTTGTGCCACTTACGGTTTTGGGGTTGGACGCGGAGCGGTTGGTGTTCATGTTGGAGGAGCGCGGGGTTTTGGTATCGACGGGGGCGGCTTGTGCGGCGAGTAAGGGTGCGCGGTCGCATGTGTTGACGGCGATGGGGCTTTCGGCAGAGGCGATTGCGGGGAGTTTGCGGATGACGTTGGGCAAGTTGAGCGATGAGCAGAATGTGGTGGCGGCGGCGCGGATTTTGACAGAGGTGATACAGCTGGAACGGCAGCGGTTGGAGCGGAAAAAATGAGCAAAAAAACGGTGTTTGTGGGGTTGTCGGGTGGCGTAGATTCGTCGGTTGCCGCCAAATTGTTGCAGGACGCCGGATATGAGGTCGTGGGGGTGTATATGAAAAATTGGTCGAAAGATTTACGTGGCATGAAGTGCCCTTGGGCGGAGGATTTGGCGGATGCCAAGCGGGTGGCAGTGCGGCTGATGATTGATTTTTTGGTGTGGGATTTCGAGGAGGTGTACTTTGACAAAGTTGTGAAATATATGCTGGATGAATATAAACTTGGCAAAACGCCAAATCCTGATGTCATATGCAATCAAGAGATAAAGTTCAAGTTGTTTTTCGATGAATGTTTGAAAAACGGTGCGGATTATGTGGCGACGGGGCATTATGCCAAGTCGGAAAATGGGCAGTTGATGAGGGCGAAAGACGAGAAGAAGGATCAGACATATTTTTTGTATCGAGTGGAGAGGCGGACGCTTGAAAGGACGATTTTTCCGCTGGGCGATTTGCGTAAAACAGAGGTCAAGCAGTTGGCGCGGGACTCCCAGTTGCACACTGCCGACCGCAAAGAGTCGATGGGGGTTTGTTTTGTGGGTGATGTGGAAATGCGGGATTTTCTTGGCGAATATTTTGACGCGAAATACGGGGAGATTATCGACGAGCAGACTGGCAAAGTGGTGGGTCATCACAAAGGCGCGCTGTTTTATACGCTTGGGCAGCGGCACGGGCTGTATCTTGGTGGCGGGCTGCCGTATTATGTTTCCGCGCGGGATATCAAGCAAAACAAGGTGTTTGTGACGACGGATTTGAACTGTGAGAGTTTGTGGAAGAAGTCGGTGGTTTTGGAAAAGGTGCATTTTATCAGCGGGAAACCGAGTGCGGGGCGGATGGAGGTCAGGGTGCGCCATCAGGCGCCACTGGTCGGGGCTACTCTTTTGGAAGATGGCAAAACTCTGGTGTTTGACGACAAAGAACGCGCTTTGTCGTCTGGTCAGTCCATTGTGTTTTATACTGGGCGGGTGACCTTAGGTGGCGGTGTGATTAGTTAGTTTTTTCGGTTGAAGGGGTTTCCACCAGTGTGCAGGAATAGCCCTCTTTTTCCCATTTGGTTTTCAATCCGTCAGCTGTCCAGTTATAGGTGGCCTCTCCGTTGACATAATCAACGGTCAACCCAAAAATTGCCAAATATTCGTCGTAACGGATGTTGACAACCACGCCATCGATGGACAGCAAGAATCCAGTTTTGTCTTTTGTCAAACTGGAGTTGAAGTAATAGTTGTCTTTTACAGGGTATTTGCCTTCATAAAGTTGTTTGAAATTACTGTAATATGGGTCAATTGCGGCCTCGTCGTTGAACGAATACATATAATCCGACTTGACCGTGAGTGGCGTGCCGGCTTTGCTGAACACCACATTACGCTTGACGCTGAGCGTGTCGAAACCGCTGAACTCAAAAGTTTTGTCTTTGTTTGTGTCAATAATACAGGTCAACCCCTCTTCGTTGGCGGCGGTGTTCCAATCGTTCGCCTCGTCGCCAAACAACGGTTTTTCCGGCTCAACGGAAGTTTTTTCCTTGCGGTTGTTAATAATAAACAGCGCCGCCACAATGCCCGCAATCACCAAAACGCCCGCAATACAAGCCACAATGGTAATGATTTTTTGTTTCGAAGTTTTTTCCGGCGACGAGCCGCTAATCAAATCTACTACATTTTTTTCACCGTCTTTGCGATTATTTTTTGCGAAAGGGTTGGTGAAAGATACCTTGTCCTTCTTGTCGATGGGGATGTCTTGCCCGTTTAAAGCATTTTTTTGAAAATGCTCAGGGCTGTTTTGTCTTGGGACGTTGAGCTCGCCAGCATAATCGCTGACCTTTTTTCCGCCACCAGCACCGAATAAATTGTCTTTGTTGTTATTGGGATTCATTCTTACTCCTTGATGAGATTTCTATTAAAATGATACTATTTTTTATTTGCAATTGCAAGCACTAGATTTTCAATGGTCTTGTTGCATAATCCCCCCCCAAAAAAACAAAAACCAAAACCCCCCCACCCCTCCCCACTACCCTGCATACTCTGGCAGTCCCATCCGGTTATACCTATTAATCAAACTAGCCCTAATGCACTGTTCCGTATATTGCGATTCAACTG
>JAISOF010000032.1 GCA_031275815.1 Candidatus Nomurabacteria bacterium | reverse complement strand
ACGTATCCTACGGGAAGGATACCACCCGTCAGATACAGATTTTATTTTCTGTATCCTACGGGCAGATTTGATTGTGGGTTTGTTGGGTATGGTATTTATAAAAAGCGGGTGTTTTTGTGGTATAATGCGGTTATGAAAAACACTACAACTAACCAAAATAACTTAAATCTAAACAACGAAGAAGTTCTTGAGCCCGTGGGGGGTTCAACTTTAGCTGTTGGGCAGGTGGCGTTGGAGGTGGCGGCGATGACGACGCCGGAGGAGCAGCAGGAGCAGGGGGCAGAACCGGAACAGCAAGTCGACAGTGGGCAAGAGCGGGAGCAGGCACAGCCACAGAGAAGTGTCGAGGAGATAATGCCGATTATAATAAGGGGCGGAATACTAAATCAAGCGGATGCGATGACGCTAATCGACGCAGGTAGAGCCTGGGCAGTAGCTGGAAATCTCAACAAATTCACTGGACTAAACCACCAAGAAATAGCCGACAAACTGATTGCCGCAGGTCAAGGCTGGGAAGTAGCTGGAAATCTCGACCAATTCACTGGACTAAACCACCAAGAAATAGCTGACAAAATAATTGCCGCAGGTGAAGGTTCGGCAGTAGCTGGAAATTTCGGCAAATTCACCAACCTTAGTCAAGATATAGCTGACAAATTGATTGCCGCAGGTCAAGGCCGGGCAGTAGCTGGAAATCTCAACAAATTCACCAACCTTAGTCAAGATATAGCTGACAAACTGATTGCCGCAGGTGAAGGTTCGGCAGTAGCTGGAAATTTCGGCAAATTCACCGGAGCTGATGAAAGGGTACTTCTTATATTATTGTCTGCTAATGGGCGCGAACCGACAAAAGAAATGCTAGAAAAGTCTGGAGTAACAGCAAGCGACAGAGAACAAGTTACCGGAGGATTCTTGCCTTATTTTGGTGAGCAAGCTCTTGTGGATGATCATTTTGATGAAGTGGCTGAAAATAACAATTTGGATTATGCCAAGATTTTTGCGCTATTTAACTCAGAGTTCAAAACTTGGCAGGACGAGGAAAATATTGCTGGGCCGATGCGGCGGGGCGGGGAGATTTTTGGGTTTGATAAGATGTTCCAGTATGTTAACCGGACAGATACGACTCGGCACGATATGTTGTTTGCTTTTGATTCTATTATCAAAAACTTGTATGAGAATTATCATGGGATAGTTTTGGACAAAGATGAAAACGCTTCGGACAAAAAAATCTCAAATCAGTTTTTTAGCCAGATTTTACAACAGGTGGCGATGGACAGCTCCGGCGAAGTTGGCGGTTCGTACACTCGGCTGAACACCATCGCTCAAAACCTGGATTTATCGCCTGACGCTATAGAAAAATACCGCCACCAAATTGCTAAATTAGAGGCGCAAGGTTTTGGCAATGAGATGCAACGCTTGAAGCAAATGCTGGATATGGGCAATTATTTCAATTCTTGGAAAGAATTGCAACTTTTTGATAAATCTTTGGAACAATTACGACGGGCGGAAGTTTGGGAAAAGTTGGCAATATTGAAGCAAGGGGCAGAGCACAACCCCAAAAAACAAGCAGTGTACGATTATGTGTATACTTTGATGTTTCACGAGGACAGTAAAGTTAATCTGGGGGCGGCGGAAGAGTTTTTCTTGGATCCGGATAGTTTTTTGGAGCGGATGGATGACCACGCTCCGGATGATGTGCACGACTATAAAAAGCCCTCAAACTACATCGACATCCCCGAATTAGACTTGTCTGGAGAAGAATTGGTGGAGGCTCTAGCCAGCGGCGAACTGGACAAGATTCAAACTTTCCCCGGGATGTCGATTGTTTATGAACTATCCGATGGGCAGACGGCTGGGGCTGAGAAAAACCTGCCCCAGACTTTTGCCGACCAAGTGCTGGCGGCGGTGGGTAGTCGCAAAAATGGCGACGCCAACGCCAAGTTGTTTGGCGAGCTGAACAAATATTTGAAAGTCAGTGGTCTGGACGCTAACCCCAAAAATTATCAGCAAACTTTGCAAAACTTGACGCCCGAACAGCAGGCAGCCGTCGCCGCCTTGGTCGAGCAGTTCCCAAACACAGTGAACAAGGAGCGGCACAAAATCCCGAAAAACAAAGCCGGCGCCAAGCGTTATCGGGCGATGGCGTATGACAAAAGCAATCCCAAAGCGGCGCTGGCGGGCGACGACACCAACTGCTGTATGCCGTTTGGCAGCGGGAAAAACAATGTTTACACTTTCAACCCCAATTGCGGCATTTTCACGGTGGAGGTGGAAAAAGCCGATGGCGGCTGGACGACGATTGCGCAATCGGTTTTGACTTTGGATCAAGATATTGGACAGAACGTCAGCAAAGTGATGGGGCAGATGGAGAGCGAAAATACGGAGTTTCTGCACGCTTTAAAGCTCAGTGGTCAGGAGCGTTATATTGCTTGCGACAACATTGAGGTGCGGGCAAATTACCAAAATAAAACCGACCTCATTGGGCAGATTTATCAAGATTTTTTCACAAAATACGTCGGGGCGTTCAACCAAGCTAATTTGACTGGGCAGACTGTGAAGAGCGACAAAATTATTGTCGGGCAGGGCTATTCGGATTTCCGATTTGGCGGGCAAATAGAAAATACTTTTGTGCCACTGGCGCCGATGAGTTATTCAGACAAGTTGGGCAGTACTGTGGATGTCATCACCTTGAACGAAAAGAGTGGTGGCTCCATTCCAGCCCAGCTCGCCCCGCTGAGTATTGAGCTGTCGTCGACCCAGCCGATGGAGTTTGCGAACTATCCGTACGCTACTGCTCCGTTGACCTTTCAGGACGCTTTGTCGGTGGCGCAGCTGGAGAGCAAGGCTTATCAAGGCACTTCAATGGCGGAGGGCTTGTCGGCGATGGAGAACTCATTGATCGCCTCAATGATTAACAATGTCAACAAAAATCGCCCCCATTTATCTCTTAAGCACCTGGATGGCGATGGCAATCCCGATGGCTACATTGTGGCTTATGAGGGTAAGATTGAGGCCTTGAATAACGAAAGTGGGATTTATATTGAAGATTTGGCAGCCGACCCGAATGCCAGTGGAGTGGGCGGGCGGCTGATTTTGGCGTTTATGGATGAATATCGCAAGCATTATCTGGACCAAAACAACCCCTTGCCAATCTATGCCAAAGCACGTGAGGACACTTCGTACAACTTGATTACCAAACATCTGGAAGCACTGGGTCGACGGCTGCATACCAGATTCAACCTTGAGGAGCTGAAGACTTATGAATACGGCGGCAGGATGATGCGTGAAATTGTGATTCGGCCAGAGGCGGGCGGGGTGTTGGCTTAATGATACGGTAATAAAATCCATCCAACGTCTGGGCTAGCCGGTTCAATTTTAGAAATCACTCCTGTCTTTTTGTTCGACGGGAGTGAGATAATTTAGGCCTTTGCGACGAAAAGGGGCCCCAAATGTTGTAAAAATTACAACATTTGGGATTTTTCGTTGATATTGGGCGACAAAAAAACCGGTTTATGATAAAATTAAAATGATTATGGAGGTGCGATGAGGTTTAGGGAAGCTCTGAAAAAACCAAATGACGGGTTGCAAAAACCAAATGGTCAACCAAACACAGAGGTCGGCAAGCGAAAGGGTGGTCATGAAAAAAATCGTGATTGACGGGCGGCCGGTGAATTATCTGGACAGGGGTAGTGGCAAGGCAATTTTGATTTTGCACGGCTGGGGGTCGTCAGGTCAAGTTTTTGGTGAGATAATTGGCGAGTTGTCGAAAAAATACCGCGTGATTGCGCCGGATTTGCCCGGATTTGGGGGGAGTTTGGAGCCGGAAACTGTTTGGGGGGTGGAAGATTATGTGAAATGGGTCGAGAGGTTCATCAAAAAGGTTGACTTTTCGCCCGAAGTGTTGCTGGGGCATTCTTTTGGTGGCAGGATTATTTTGAAAGGTGTGGGTGAACAGGTTTTGACGCCGCCAAAAATCATCTTGGTGGATAGTGCCGGCATTAGACCGCGAAAAACGGCGGCGAAACAGACGCTTGCCGGAATCAGCAAGGTGGGGAAAATGTTGCTAAGCGGGCGCGTGGCGGAGAAAATCAAGACGAAGGTTTATGCGAAAATTGGCGTGACGGATTTTGTGAACGCCAGCCCTTTGATGCGGGAAGTGTTCAAAAAAACGGTGGCGGAGGATTTGAGGAGCTATATTCCGAAAATCCATGTCAAAACTTTGGTTATTTGGGGAGAGAACGACCTTGAAACGCCGGTGGCGGACGCGCATGAGTTCGCGAAAATTGCGGGTGCGCGCTTGAAGATTGTGAAGGGGGCGGGGCACTATGTTTTTGTGGATCGACCGCCGGAGGTGATAAAAGAAATAAAGGAGTTTTTGAAATGAAAGGGTATTTGTCAAGATTTCGATTGGATTATGTCAGGACGCTGATTTATATGTTGCAGGCGACGGAGTATCATGCATGGGAGTTTGTGAAATGGTGCCACCGCACGAAAGATTTTGGGCAGGTGATGCGCCGGCGGGTGTTGGTTTGGACGAACAAGGCGCGGCTGTTGTATGCCGTGATAACGGGGGTGCAGGTGGCGATGTTGGGCGCGGTGGCGGTGCTGGTTTTTTGGCCGACCAGTGGGATTGCGCTGATTTTGATTGGGTTATTTTTATTGATGTTGCTACCGATTTTGTTGGAGTTTTTGTTGGTTTTGGTGGTGAAACTGGGCGATTTTTTCATCACGCGCCCACTGGCGAAAAAAAGAATTGCGGCGGCGACGGAAAAGCTGGCTGGTATCAAGGCGGTGAAGATTGCGGTGGTCGGCAGTTATGGCAAAACCACCACCAAAGAGGTGCTGAAGACTATTTTGGCGAGCGGCAAACGGGTGCAGGCCACGCCGGGCAATATGAATCAGCCGTTGTCGATTGCCGAGTTTATTATGGGGCTGTCCGGCGATGAGGAGATTTTGATTTTTGAAATTGGTGAGTACCACATGGGTGACGTGCGGAAAATGTGCGAGATTGTGCGGCCGGATTTTGGTGTGATTACGGGGGTGTCGGAGGCGCACCTTGCCAACTTCAAGACGCTTGAAAACATCAAGAAAACTTTTGACGAGATTCGCGCGTTTGTGCCGGATGAGCGGTTGTATTTGAATGGGGACAATGCGATTTTGGCGGATGAACAGGGCGTCAAGTACGCTCAGGATGGCATGGCGGGATTCAAGGTGTCAGGGGTGAAGTTGCGGGCTTTTGGCACCGAGTTCACTATGAACAAAGAGAAAGTGCAAACGGCGTTGCTTGGCGCGCATAATATTGGCGTGGTGGTGCTGGGGATGTATCTCGCGGAAAAGCAGTTTGGCGCGAAGCGCGAGGCGGTGAAACGGGCGGTCGCGGAGTTGAAACCGTTTGAGCATCGCATGGAGCCGAAAAAAGTGAACGGCGCGGTGGTGATTGACGACACTTATAACGGCAATTTGGAAGGTGTGAAAGCGGGGCTGAAATTATTGAAAAGTTTGGAGGGTAAGCGCAAGATTTATGTGACGCCCGGACTGGTGGAACAGGGGAAGAAGACGGCGGAGATTCACACGGAAATTGGGCGGGAGATTGGGTTTGTAGCGAGCGAAGTGGTGTTGATGAATAATTCCACCACCCAGTTTATCCAAAAGGGGTTGGACGAGGTGGGTTTTGCGGGAGAGGTCAAGGTGGTGGACAGCCCGCTGTTGTTTTATGAGAACTTGCCGCAATATGTGGCACAGGGTGATATTGTTTTGATGCAAAACGACTGGACGGACAATTACGCTTGAAAGTTTATAAAGCTTTCAGCATTTTCTTCACAGAAACGCGCACCAGCTCTGTGAAATTGCCCGCCAGAGCCTTTGATTGCGCAACCACCAAGTCGAACTCATCCGTCGGCAGGCTGGAGTCTGACGCGAACGTATCCACCCAGAAACCTTGCGAAGTGGTGGACGCCTTGAGTGAAATCCGGTATTTGCCCGACGGCATGTCACACTGCGACCCTTTCAGAAAGTCCTTGATGTCGGACATGGATTCGCTGAGGCCGACAAGGTTATCCGAGTTGAAAGAACAGCTCTTCACGACTTGCCCGCTGTCGCTCATCTGCATCGCTCGTATTTCATACATTTGCGCGCCCGGCACCGCGTCCCACTTCAAATAATCGTTCTCGATCCGTACGTTTTGCGGCGTCGCCAACCGTCCCTCATGGAAGTACGTAATCGGTGCCGACAGATCCGACGGTGCGTAATTCGGGTCGCCACTCTTCGGCAGAGCCACCATTTTCACATCATAATTGCCTCTCACCACCAAGCTCCACATCCCCGCTCGCAGGTCATAAGAAGTGCCACTGGCGACATGCACGGTCGTTGCCAACTTGCCATCCGGATAGAACAAACTGATATCATAACTTCCTGCGTCCGTCACCGCGCCCCACTCCAAAATTATGGTTTTGTTGCCGAACACCGCCGAAGTTGGGGCTTCTGTCAACTTCATCCATGCCACCGAGTTCAGTTGCCCCGCCGCAATCACCAACTTCGCTTTCAACACCAACTTGTTGTAATAATCCCCCGTCAAAGTTGCCACCACATTATACACGCCGACCGTCGTCGCTCCCGTAAACTCAGCACCACTCTCGCTGTCCAAAGTGTACTTCACCGCCACGCCCGCCGGTAAAGTGCCGCTGACCTTGATATCTTTCGCCGTCCCGTCGTACAAAGTCGAATAATCCGTGAAAGTCACGCCCTTGATGTCTGCCTTGTTAATCGTCAGCGTGGCCTCCAGCACCTTGGTGTTGTAATTCGCCCCCGTAATCGTCGCTTTCACCGGATAAGCCGCCGGCACCGTCGCCCCGTGGAAGGCATTGCCACTTCCGTCGGTGTAAGCCACGCTCGTCCCCGCTGGCAAACTGCCTGTGATAGCGATATTTTTCAGCGTGCCGTCATAAGTAAAGGCTTGGTTGCCAAAAGTAATTCCCGTAATCTCCGCTCGGTTAATCGTCAGCGTCGCCGCAAGTGTCAAAGTTTCGTAATTATTTCCGGACAAAGTCGCCGTAACCGTGTAAGTCCCCGCTTCCGTGACTCCAGCAAAAGGGCTGCCATTCATCGCATATGCCACATTCACGCCATCCGGAACCTGCCCCGACACCTTGATATTTTTCGCTTTCCCGTCGTACACAAAAGCCACGTCCTTGAAACTGACGCCCGTAATCTGCGCCTTACCAATCGTAATCGTCGCCGAAAGCAATTTCTCGCCCAAATCCGCACGATACAGCCGCACAAAAGCTCGGTGCACACCGATATCGGTCGCTGTGTTATTCACATAATTCACTTCCGTGTGCTCTGGCACCCCTGTGGCAGTGATGGTGTGCGGCGTGCCATCATAAGTCGCCGTAATGGACTCAAACTTGACACTGTCATACAAAGATGGTGTGGGCTGACTGGGCTCTTCATCTGGTGGACTGGGGTGGGAGGCAACCCTTATCCAGTTCAAAAACTCCGCCTCGCTACCGCTGTTGCCCTGACTCAGCCACAGATTATATGCTGTACTAGTGACCACTGGGCGCTGTTCGTTTGGTCTGGTCTGTTGTGCTATGGTGGTTGGCTCCTCAGCCCTTTTCGAACTTTGCCGTATCCAGTCCAAAAACGCCGTTTCTGACCCCGTGTTTCCCTCGCTCAGCCAAGTTTCATACGCTTGAGGGGCTTTGTCCGTGTTGGTGTTCGCATCAGGCTTCGATGCATCGCCCCCAGCGTCCAATTTCTTGTTTGCCACGTCCTTCACCCAGCTCAAAAACTCCGCCTCGCTGCCACTATTACCCTGACTCAGCCATGCACTATAAGCCGCCTTCCCCGTGTCGTTATTTTTATTCGTCAACATAAAGACCGTGCCGCCCGCTACCGCCGCCGTGACAAACAATGGCAGCAACGCTTTTAAGAATATCTTCTTTATCATTATAGCTCCTTTTTAATATATTCATCCCATTTATTATATACATTCCTATTGTATCATACAGTGGATTTAAAAGCAATACCACAAAATGTTTAATTGCATAAAATGTTAATTATGGTGCTGACATTGTTAAAAATAAATGATACAATATTGGCATGAACAAAACTGTTGCGGTATTTTTTGGCGGGAAGTCGACCGAGCACGATATTTCGATTATTTCGGCTTTGGTTGCGGTAGTCAAGCCTCTGCAGCTTTTGGGACATACAGTTATTCCGGTCTATATCACCAAAATGGGGGAGTACTTCTCTGGAGAGCGGTTTCTCCAAATTGAAACCTATCGCAGAGACCGTTTGCCGAAAGCTTTGGTGGCGAAAAATCACGTGACTTTTGATTTGTCTGGGGGGCTTAGCGTGATTGGCGGGACTTTGAGGAAAACGCGCACGAAAATTGACGTGGTATTTCCGGTGTTGCATGGAACTTTTGGCGAGGATGGCAGCTTGATGGGGCTGCTCAGGATGGCGAGCGTGCCGTTTGTGGGGTGTGATATGGAGGCGAGCGTGGTGGCGATGAACAAGGTGCTTGCGAAACAGGTGGCGGAGAGTTGCGGAGTGTTGACGCCCAAGTTTGTGGCGTTCAAAAAGCGCGAGAGTATTGACGAGATGGTGCGCCGCGTGAAGGATGTGCTGAAATATCCAGTGTTTGTGAAGCCGCCGCACTTGGGGTCGAGTATTGGCGTGAGCAAGGTGAAAAATGACGTGGAGTTGAAAAATGCGATTGAGGTGGCGCTGTGTTACGACGAACTGGTTTTGGTTGAGGAGGAGGTGGATAATTTGACAGAGGTGACTTTGCCGATAATTGGCAATGGCGACGATTTGGAGCTGGGATTGTTGGAGCGACCACTGGTCAAAGGTGAGTTCGATTTTGAGGCGAAATATCTGCACGGCGGCAAAAAAGGCGGGCAAAAAACGGGAGCAAAAGGTGCGCAAGGCTACTCGGAGTTGCCGGCGAAGTTGCCTCCGAAACTGTATGCGGAGGCGGAAAACGTCGGGCGGCTAGTGTATGAGCGTTTTGGGCTCTCTGGCATTGCCAGAATCGACCTGTTGATTGACACGAAAAGCAAAAAAGTTTATTTCAACGAAATCAACCCGATGCCGGGCAGCCTTTATGCGCACAATTTCGCCGCGAAAGGCGTGTCCAATGTGCAGTTAGTGGAGAAATTATTAAATCTGGCATTATCGCGTTACGAAGCGGAAAAAAAGGTGGAACGGGCGTTCAAATCCAGTTTTTTGGAACAGTTTTGAAGTTTGAAAATTACGCAACAACACCAATTATGGCAAAAAACCCTTGCTATTTATAAAAATACTTGATATCCTAAACATAAGCGAGTATCCACAGAGTAAGTAGAGTGTGGGAACAACAAAAACTATCAAAATTTTTAGAGGAGAAAATTATGGTTTTGGGTACTCGGCGCTTGGCGCGCAGGCGTGGGATTATCAGCAGGTTGGGACTGCAGAAGAAAGTAGTGACGGTGTCGGTGATTTGCCTCGCAGTTTTTATTACTGGCAATTTAGTAAAGGCGGATACTTCAATTTCCGACATAGCGACGGCTGAGGAGGTTACGCAGTACTTGAGTAACAACCCGGGGGCTAGTGTGAATGATGTGGTGGGTAATTTTGCGGATGATGTGGTGATTGAGTTGCCGGCGGGGGATTATGTGTTAAGCGACAATTTAGTGATAGACCGCCGTTTGGTTTTGCGGGGTGCGCCGGATACCACGCCAGATGAGGTGGTGATTGATGGGGCTTCGTGGTGGGATGGTGATGTGTTTATGCCGGGTTACTATATTGATATAGCTTATGCTGGGTCGATGATTGAGGGAGTGACTTTGACACACTTGGGGACGAGCTCAATTGATTGGGGCGCCAATCATAGCATGGATGCAATTGAAATGTCGACTGGGTACTCAATTGCCGTTAGGGGCGGAACATTGAACCGTTGTATAATAGTGGATAATATTTCCAATTATGTGACTAGCTATGACCGTAGGTATGGTGGTGCACTAATTGGGCTACTTGGTGGCACATTGAGTGGTAGTCTGATTGCCCATAATGGTATAACCAATACCAGCGACCAATATAAAGTGACGTACAATGACGAAATTATTTTGGCTGCTGGGGCGTCACACCTAATTGGCAATACCATTACAAATAATACTTCGTCCTACCTGCACGGGCATTACTTGAGAGATAATTTATGGGGGAAATCGATTCGGGGCGCTACTGTGAACTTATATGGCGATCCAATTTTACAAAACAATGTCGTTGTTGGTAACACTTACTACAATACCTTCGAAAGTGGTTCACTCATTTCTAACTCTAACTTATCTTTCAGCAGCGCTAACGGAGACTACTATGACTTTTCGGGGGTGACTACGAATGCGAATGCTACTGCCGTTAAATATATGGGCAATTGGATACATAAAGATACTGAGAATAATTTATTGGCTCCGGTTTATATCAATCAAGATTTTGAGACCCAACTCAATAATTACAGGGAATTATTTGTTAATATGTCTAAAACGTCTGGAGCTTGGACTTACCCGGGCTCAAGTGGCAAACCGGATTATAATTATACGCCACGAGCTGGCTCATCGCTAATTGATGCGGGTAGCGATGTGTTTTACCCTGTCATCCAAGACGATTTAGCAGGGCAATCGCATTTCTTGGGTGATGCTCCAGACTTGGGAGCTTATGAAAGTAATGGAACAACTCCTAACTTCACACCGTACTCCAGTGGCATCGTCTATGTCACCGAGCATGGGGCGGGCAACAAGGATGGCACCAGTTGGCAAAATGCTATGGATGGTAATTCTGAGGGTGGGGTGCAAGATGCTTTAATCGCAATGGTACGTGGTGGAGGCGATGAAGTTTGGATTGCTAAAGGCGAATATAACGTTCCCGGTCGTGAATTGCTTTATACTTACACTATTGATCGTTATTATATTGATACTGGCTTGGTGGGTGGGGTTTGGTCTGGTATTTTGTTCGCCCCTACTAGTAATCCTCAAGAAAAGAAAGCAACAGCTATTTACGGTGGATTTAATGGTAACGAAACCTCAATCAATGAACGTCCGACTTTCACATATATTAACAACGAGGGCGCTGATACGGGCGTTAAACTAGTTGGGGCGTCACAAGATAATATGACGCACCTTATTGGAGAAAGGGGCTATGCGCTTACTGGCGACCCCGCTATTGGCGGATCAGGGTATATTAATTTTTATACATCTCGAATATCCGATGACGATTTTGAGCTTACCAAAGTTCAGCCCGACCAATACAACTTAATCAACCAAGACACCCCTACCGTTCGCCAACCTACCTTACCATCACAAGGTGTTCATGTGATTAGTCAAGTTGATTATGCCAGAGATTCTGAAGAGTCTTTTTTCCGTCCCGTAATTGACGGCGTAGAAATCAGCAATGGCTTTAATGCAACTTATTCCCCAATCAATATTGGCACCGAAATGTCCGTGTCCAACGGTGTACAGGGCGGAGCTGGGATATATCTGCATGGCGGTTATGTCAAAAATGTATACGTTCATGATAATTACGATGCTGTTGCTAGTTTCGTCAATTGGTTTATGTTTTGTGGTGGTGGGATGTTTGCAGACAGGGCCGTAGTGGAGAATGCTGTGGTGACTAATAACGTGTCCGAAACAACTGGTGGGGGTATTTTATCAAGTGGCTCTAGTATTAAAAATAGTTATGTGGCTGGCAATTATGCTTTTAAAGAGGGCGGCGGTATCCATACTGGAGCGTCACATAGCGGGGGTAATCACCCAGCTACACCAGAAATTATAAACACCGTTGTGACAAACAACAAAACCCTTACAATCCCCACCGAAATATTTACCCAGCCTAGTGGCAACGGTGGCGGGATTTGGATGAGCGACGCTAATAGCACAAAAATTCAGGATGTGACGGTTTTTGGCAACTCTGCGACTGGGGACGGCAAGACTACAGGGCTCGGTGACAATATTTATATGGCTGGCGGGGAATTGACGAATGTAGTGAGTCTTGGGGCCGAGCATGTTATAGACGACTCGACAGCCATTTGTTCTACTGATGAGGACTTGACTATTATCATAGCGGGGGGGGGGTTGTACGGCACTGTATTATCCTTGGGCGGAGGGGTTGGATATTAGTATTACTGGCACGGTGGATATGATAGGGGACTTTTTTGCTGGTCAGCGGAGCAATATAGAGAACGGTGGCGGTAATTACAAGGTTTATGTTGATATGACTGGTGATGATGGTTGGTGGGTCGAGGAATATTTCGAGGCCTATCTGCCGTATCTTGGACTTTCGTCCGGTTCGACCACAACTATTCATACCAATGGTCACGTAACTTTGGCTTATTGGCTTGAAGGTAGTGGTCAATCTGGACAGCCTCTGCCGGACAGTTTATCTATTAAAGTCAATGGTGGCACGTCCTGTTCGCCCCTAGCCGATTATTGGGGAAGCGAATATGTCACTTTCGATAACGAAGGTCGTTGTGTAGTTCTACTGCCTTCCGAGGTGACTTCAATCGACGAAGCCAAAGCTTTCCTAAATGGTCGCGTAGTGACTGATAGTGATGTCTTGTTCGCTTATAATGTTGGGCAATATGGGGGACCATATACTGCCACTGGCTACTGGACAGCCGCCGAACTGGGCGTGAGTGATGAGTGGGTGGAGGTGGAAACCCCAGTCGCCGATACCACTAACTCTGATATTTACGTGGCTGATGAGGCCTTGCTGGATAAGATTACTTATTCCGCTGCCCGTCGCGTGATGAGCTCTAGCGGGGCGGTGCAGTTGGGTGCTACCAATTTGACCACCGGGCTTGATGACTTTGGTGTGGTTTTTGCTGATGTTAGTAAAAACAATTTCCGTATTGACGAGGAGTCGCCGTTATTTGGCACTGGTACTTTGATTAGTGGTGTTACTGTTGATATTGCAGGGGTTCGTCGCACTTCAAATGATATTGGGGCTTATACTTATGACTTAAATAACGACGACTTGGGCGTGCCAAATACCGGATTTTTCGGCTTTATGGGTAGTGATAGGAGTATGGTGGTTGCTGGGTCGGTTGTGGTTACGGGGTTGCTTTTGAGTTTGGTAATTGTGCTCACAAGGAGAGGTTTGTCTTCAAGAAGACTTTCCGCCATTTCGCGCCATGCCACGCGACATGCTTCGGGGTTGAAGATTAGGCGGTTTTAGTTACATTTTATTGCAGAGTTCAGATGTAACAACTAAAACTTCTTCCCGTGCCGAAACGGGCGCGTCTTATTGAACTCCATCTTGTCCAAAATCGCCTTCTCAATATCAATCTGGTTCGCCGCGCAAAAATCGAAAATCCGAATCACACAATCCGCCAGCTCAATCGGAATCCCCTCCGGCTTGCCATTTTTCTGATAATAAATCTCATTGGGGGTGTGCCCCTTGCAATATTCCTCATAAGCCTCCGACAACTCGCAGTGCATCAGCGTCACAAAATCGCCAAAAGAGCGGATTTTGCGCATATCCTCATCCCACCAACCATGCTCAACGGCATTCTGGTGCGCCTCTTTTGCCACAGTTGCAATATTTTTCTTCATTGATTTCATTATACGAGCTTCCCCCCAACAAAACAAGCCTTCTCAAAAAAAGGCTTGCCTGTTACCTCCAGCAACCAAACGGCTACTTGGTGTCAATTGTATCAACCAAATCCAAAATGTCTAGCATAAACAAAAAAAGGGACGCACCCTCCTATCTGGAGAAAAATGTGAATTTTATTTTTAATAGATTGGGAAATAGGTAGGTTATTTCGTGCAAAATAAGAGAATATTACGAAAATGTGACAATATAGTTGACAGCACCACATATAATGTGCTACAATGCGCACACGAGGAAAAACTTTTATTTTTTTGTCACGCACCTTAACACTTGCTCTTAATTTGAGTCGGTTTTTGGTGCCGTTAAAGAGGAGGGACTGCCATGAAAAAGATTATCGTTTTATTCGTTATATCCGCGACGCTGTTTTTCGCCGTCGGGTGTGGTACTGCCGAAAACCCCGACCCCGAGACGTTCCCGATGTCCGATATCGGGGTGGTCGTGAACGACATCACACTACACTGCACTGTAGTGTGGAGGTCGGAAACATGGTACCTCGGGGAGGACAAGTTTTCGGCCGTTTTTGGGGCCTCAGAGACTATCAGCGAAGCGATAGTCAATCCGCTTTCGGGCTACTTCCGACAGCTCAGGCCTTTGTTAGAGGATGATACTATCCTCTACAAGACAGAGCTCTCAAGGGAGGAGGTGTACAAGATCCAAGAAGCGTTGGATTTGTACTACGAGTCCCAAAAGGATGCCGGAAAGGAGGGCGAACCCGCCACCGAAGAAGAAAAAAAATAAGCAGCAAGTGAAAAGTCCTCAACCATAAAGCCCCGCGCTCGCGAGGGCTTTTCACTTACTCTTAAACGAAGTTTGGTTGTGTCGCGCTACCAAATTGACGGTTATAAAAAATGAATCGGGCTTAAAAACAAGCCCATATTCTTTCATTATAGCACAAACGCTTAAAAAAAGCAAGCAAAAAGCCGAAACTTACGCAAGCCTCAGCGACATTTTGTTACTTTTTGGGTTTTTATAACTCTTATTTACTCTTCCGGTTTTGTCGCATGGTCACCTTTGTTGGGCTTGTTCTGCTTGCTGGTTTTCTTGGTGGGGCTCTCCTGTCTGTTGTTATGTAATTCCCCTGCCGGCCTTGTTGCACAACCACCCACATCCACAGGTACAGAACCGTGCCAGCCAATCGTTATTGGTAGCAGTCGGTTCCTCGCTTCAATCTGTCGTCACAGATTGAAGAGCCCTGTGAAGTGGGGGTTGGTGCCAACAAGACCTTGATGGTAACAGTTTGATGTTTATTTCATCTTAACTTCTTTTCGTAGTCTCATAGTCTTAAAACTTTATGCTTTAAGACTTTCATACTCTCAAACTCCAAACAAAGCAAGGTCTGACCTACAACAGAAAGCAAGGTCTGACCTACAACAGAGAAAAAATCTGCAATCCGTGTTCTGCGATTAAAAAACTCCCATCTGTCCCAACAGAAAAGCTAGCTAATAGTAATTGCTTAGGGCTCAAGGCCCCTTGAGGGGTCTGGGGTAGATGGCAGGAGTACTATCACCACAAACTTCAAAACTCAACCTTAAGAAACTCCAACGTTGGTATGACCAAGAATTATCTATTAGTAGCTTTTCGTCCGTGACAAAACCCAACAAAGCAACCAGCAACCCTAATATTAAGCAACTTTTCGTCCGTGAAAAACCCAACAAAGAAGAAATCTTAGCAAACTCTGCATTCCCCCTCTTCGGCTAAAGCTGGTTTTTGCCGGAAAGTATGAGATAGATGGCAAAAAAACTATCACCAAAAACTTCAAAACCCAACAAAACCTTTCGCCCGTAAAAAATCCAACAACTCCTCCATAAAACAAAACCCACTCCTCCCCCAACACTTGCATACTTTTTTGGTTATGCTAATATATATGTATGAACGAAGAAGAAGTCCAAAAAAAACGTCGCGACAATGAAGAGCAGGCGACTGAGCATCGCGCGCAGATTTTGGGTTTGCCGTATCTCGACACGCGGTCGTTTGAGAACGAGATGAATCTGGTGCCGCATTTTGAAGACATGGTGACGGTGAAAGACATGCGTAAGGATTTTTTGATTCCGTTGGCGCGGGGCGAGGGCGAGTCGCACTATCAGTTTTTGGCGACCAGTTCCACGCCGCAATCGGTGATTGTCAACTTGCGTAAAAGATACCGCGACGATGGCGAAACGGCGGATATTTTCTTGGTCAGCAACAGCAGTTATAAGGTTTTTGTCAACCGTTACGACCCGCCCAAAGAAACGATTTATGATGATATCAAAATTGCGGGCGAGGGCGACAGCGAAACTTTGGCGGCGGTGTCGCAGACTTTGAACTCGGTGGCGACGGAGAAGGTGTTTGATTATCTGATTGACCAAGCCGATAAGCTGAAAGCCAGCGACATCCACATCGAAAACTTGCGCAACGTGATTCGGGTGCGGTTGCGCGTGGATGGGATTTTGCATCCGGTGGCGGAGCTGTCGCGCGATCGCTATCGGATTTTGATGGGCGAGCTTTCATCAAGGGCGGATTTGTCGATGGCGGCGACCAAACCTCAGTCCGGACACATCCAGAAAGAGATTTCGGTGGGTGGCGCCACGCATTTGCTGAATATTCGTATTGAAACGGTGCCCACGATGTTCGGGCAGGACGCGGTAATGCGCTTGTTCAATTTTGACGAATCGTTGTTGAATATTGACCTGCTCGGGATTTCAGAGGCGGAGAAAAACAACTTGAGAGAGGTGATTTCGCACCCGCGTGGGCTGGTGCTGATGGTTGGCCCGACTGGTTCGGGGAAGTCCACCACGCTGTATTCCATTTTGAACGCCTTGAACACCACCGACCGCAAAATTATCACTTTGGAAGACCCAATCGAATACAGCATTACCGGAATTGCCCAAGTGCCCATCCACACCAACGACGGCGGGTCGTTTGCGGACGGTTTGCGCTCGGTGCTCCGCCTTGACCCCGACGTGGTGATGGTCGGCGAGATTCGCGATGCCGACACCGCCAAAACCGCCATCCAAGCCTCCATCACCGGTCACTTAGTGCTGTCATCTTTCCACGCCAACTCCTCCTCAGCGGCATTTGCCAGAATGGTGGACTTAATCGGCGTCAACCCCATCTTCGCCACCGCCATCCGCACAGTCATCGCGCAAAGATTGGTGCGCAAATTGGCCGACAATAAAGAGCCGTACACACCAGACGAAGCCACAAAAAACTACATCCGTCAAGTCTTGTCCGACGCGCCGGCGGAATATCAACCGGACTTTAACAACCTGCAATTATACCGCCCCGTGCAAAGCCCCGACGCGCCATTCGGCTACAGCGGGCGCTTTTGCCTCATGGAACAACTCATCGTCAACGAAAACATCCAAAAGTTCCTGCGTGGCGACGCCGCCACGGTCAACGCCGACGCCATCGAAACTGACGCCAAAAAAGACGGCATGTTGTCACTATTACAACGCGGCATTGTGGCAGCACTCAAGGGCGAGACGACTTTGGAGGAGGTGAATCGGGTGATTTGATGTGGCTTGACCGCGCGTGGTGCTTATGTTAAGATTGAGGTATGAAAAAACCAAGGACCAACAATCGTCAAAAATGGGCAAAACGCGGCGTGATTTTTGCGGTTTTGGCGCTGATGGTGGCGGCGCCGTTTGCGGTGAATGATGTGGTATCGGTCTTGGCGAAGACGAAAGAGGAATTGCAACAGGAGCAAAAGGCGCTGAACAACAAAATTGCGGAGGCGGAGCGCAAGATTACGGAATATCAAAATCAGGTCAATTCTTATGCCAGCAAAGCGAGGGATTTGAACAACGAAATTGCTCGGTTGCAAGCGGAACAGAACGAATTGCAGGCGATGATTGATTTGAACCAGTTGAAACATGACCAGTTGGTTGAGGAAATTGTCGCCGCCGAGAAGAAGATTCAGGACAACAAGGACGCGCTCGGCATTATTATCGCTGACCAGTATTTTGCCACGCAGATTTCGCCGATTGAACGGTTGGCGAGTAGCAAGAATCTGTCAAGTTATGTTGACAAAGAGGTGGCGATGGGTGTGGTGAGCGATAATTTGAAAGCCACAGTTGACGAAATTAAGGCTTTGAAAATTGAGTTGGAGACCAAAAAGGCGGAGCAGTTGCGGATTATTGAAGACCAAAAGGCCCAAAAAACAGTTTTGGAAGATAAAAAAAGCGAGCAGCAACGCATTTTGAGTGAAACGCGGGGGCAGGAAGCGGCTTTTCAGAACATGAAGAACGAAATATCGGCGGATAAAAAGCGTTTGGAAGACGAACAGCAGGCGATTTTGGCGGAGCTCGCGAAGTTGAACAATGCGTCGAGCGCGGTGCCGGGTGATCCGAATAAGGGTAGTTATCCTTGGAGCGGTCAGTGCCCCGACCCTTACTATAATGCCAGTTTGGCGGATAATTGGGGTATGTACAAATGTGAATGCGTGAGCTATGTGGCGTGGCGGGTGGATCACAAGTGGGGCAATATGCCGTATTGGGGCGGGCGTGGCAACGCCAACAAGTGGTTGAACAACGCGAAAAAAGCCGGCATTCCGACTGGCACCACACCAAAAGTCAACTCGGTGGGCGTATCTCTGAAGGGTACTTATGGACATGTGGTTTGGGTGGAGGCGGTCAGCGGAAATCGGGTGTATATTTCGCAATACAACGTGTCAAATGCCGCCACCAACTGGCGCAAAGGTGATTATTCCGAGCAATGGATTGATGCTACGGCGTATGATGGCTATATTTATTTTGGCGAATGGTGAATTGGTGTGCTATAATTAACTAATATGGAGAGTCCTTTGAATAAAAAAACAACATTTGGCAACTTGGTCTTGGTGGCGGCAATTACGCTGTTGTTCGGTTTTTTTGTCGGCATTAATGGCAAGGATATTTGGCGCGAAATTGCGCCGAGGTTGGGGGCGTACGTTAGCGATGAGTTGGATTTTTCGAGCGTGCAGAAGACTTATGAAGTGCTAGACAATAATTATGACGGATATCTCGACAAAGAATTGCTGATAGAGGGCGCGAAGCGCGGGCTGGTGGCGGCGGCTGGCGATGATTATACGATTTTCATGAACAGAGCGGAGGCGGAGGAGTTCAATAAGGATTTGTCGGGCGATATCGGCGCGGGAATTGGCGTGGAGTTGGGGTTGCGCAATGGAAAAGTAGTGGTTTTGAGGGTGTTGCAAGATAATCCAGCAATGAGGGCCGGCGTGCAGGCAGGCGATGTGTTTTTGGCGGTGGATGATGAAAGCGTCGTGGGTTTGTCGTCGGATGAGATTGCAACAAAGGTGCGCGGTGCGGTGGGCAAGAGCGTGACAGTGAAGTTTTTGCGCGGCGAGGAAGAGGTGACCTTCACGATGACGCGTGAAAAAATCAACAATTTAAGTTTGGTGGTGGAATATGCCGGCGACGTGGCGGTGGTTCGGGTGTCGCGATTTGATGAGGATACGGGGTCGTTGATGGGCAAGGCAGCGGACGAAATTGTGGCGAATGGCGCGAAGAAAGTGGTGTTGGATTTGCGTGGCAACGGCGGCGGGTACGTTTCTGCGGCGCAGGATGTGTTGAGTTATTGGCTGGATAATCAGGTGGTGTTGGAAGAAAAAGGCAAGTGGACAGGGGACAACAGTTTGAAGTCCAGTCGTGGCAAAGCGAAGTTGGCAGATTTGAAGACGGTGGTGTTGGTGGACGGCGGAACGGCTTCAGCGGCGGAAATTGTGGCGGGAGCGCTCCGAGAATATAGCAAAGCGACTTTGGTCGGCACCAAAACTTTTGGCAAAGGTAGCGTGCAAAAAACCGTGGATATCGGCAGTGGCGAAATGCTGAAAATCACCATTGCCAAGTGGTACACACCAAAAGGCATCAATCTGAACGAGGGCGGACTGGAACCGGACGAAGTGGTGGACTTGACGATTGAAGATTTGAACGCAAATCGCGACCCGCAACTAGACCGCGCCAAAGAATTGTGATAAAATGAACGTGTGGGGCGGTTAGCTCAGCTGGCTAGAGCGCGTCTTTGACGTAGACGAGGTCATAGGTTCGACTCCTATATCGCCCACCAAAATATTGACATTCTTTACTGGTTATGCTATAATGCAAGGCATGGGTTACGCTTAACCTGTGCAACTTGATGTGATATCTGTGGTTTTGTTGTATAATTCCCCTTTGTTTTGCTGGGGAGGTCCCTAAATCTTGTCATCCGCATCCCGCCTCTTAGCTTATCACTGGTTTTTGCGCGTGGGTTTCATGGGAGTTGAGGACATGTGAGCATGAGGTTTTAAGACTATGAGATTGCAAAAAAGAAGTTGAAATGGCATGAATGAAAACTGTTACCAACAAGGTCTTGTTAGCACCAACCCCCACTTCACAGGGCTCTTCAATCTGTGACGACAGATTGAAGCGAAGAACCGACTGCCACCAATAACGATTGGATGGCACGGTTCTGTACCTGTGAATGTGGGTGGTTGTGCAACAAGACCGGCAGGAAGAA
>JAISOF010000017.1 GCA_031275815.1 Candidatus Nomurabacteria bacterium | reverse complement strand
TTAGGGCTAGTTTGATTAATAGGTATAACCGGATGGGACTGCCAGAGTATGCAGGGTAGTGGGGAGGGGTGGGGGGTTTTGGTTTTTGTTTTTTTGGGGGGGGATTATGCAACAAGACCACTTATGTATAAAAATGTGATTTTTCCGCCCATTTTGCGTATAATTATGGGTTTTACTCCTCGCGCAAGTCCTTGATGGGGTTGCGACGGATGGCGAGCAGAGCGGGGAGCGTGGAGCAGATGAGAGCGGTGGAAAAGACGATGACAAGCAGGACGAGGATGTCGAAGGCGTTGGGGGTGAAGAGGTTGACGGTTTTTGCGGTGTCGATGATGGAGAAGAGCGCCATTAGTTCGCTTTCGAGTGGCGCGGAGAGGATGGCAGAGACGACGCAGGCGGCGAGCAGTCCGAGCACGATGGCGGAAATGGCGATGACGAGGGCGAAGATGAGGGAGTAAACTTGGTAAATGCGCACGATGTCGGATTTTTTGAAGCCGATGGCGCGGAAGACGGCGATTTCTTTGCGGGCGTTGGTGATGATTTTGATGAAGGTGGAGGATAGGAAGAGGATGGAGATGACGACAGCGATGCCGAGCGCAATTAGCGCGATTTTGGCGAGGGCTTCAAAGAGTTCGTCTATGACGACGCTGTTGTTGCCGTACGGGCTCAATAAAAAGGGTTTTTCGGCGGTGGCTTTTTCGCCGTTGTTGGACTTTTCGTTGATGAAATTGACGGCATCTTCGCGGCTGCTGAACTCCAAAACATATCCGTCTCCACCCGAAACCTTTCCGGCTTTTTCGGGAGCCACGAGCAATTTTTCAAACTTGGGATTTGTACCCAAATAACTACGCGGCACGACCGACATAGAGGAGCTGAGGGAGGAGCCAGCCAGCTTTTGAAATATGCCCCACAAGCCCTCCCCTTTCCATTCATCGCTGTCGTCGACCGGAGTTAATCCAATCACCACAAACGTCAATTCGTCCGTCCACGCTTCGACTTCTTCGCCGAGCGCCGTTTTGAACTTCGCCAAATCCGCTTCGCTGGCTTTTTGCTCGGCGGTGCGTTCGTCTTTTTTCACCGTAACTTCTCCGCAAGCCTCCGCTGGTTTTTCGTATATGACCAGCGCGTATTCATTCGGGCGCATGGCGCTGGTCAAGTTTGCTGTGGAAATGCTGTTGCGAAAACAAGTGGTGATTTCTTGGTCAATAATTTCATTTTTCACTTGTTTCATGCGAGCGATTTTTTCTTCGGACGTGGCACCAGCCGTCAATGATTTCAGTCCCAAAAGCCTTTCCGCGTGTTCATAAGTTAAAATTACTGGCACTTTTTCGCCAAAATCTTTTTGGCTACTCATGATAAATGGCTCCGCTAAATCATCTTCAATTATGGACACGCCAGTTGAGATGAAACTTGACGGCGTGTCGTCCGGTCCCTCGCGTGGCTCCAATTGTTTATAATTTTCCGTGCCATCTTTCATCACGAAAAAGGTGCTGTTGTTTGGATAAAGCGGTGACACTGTCCAAATGTTTTTTGGGTGATAATTTTCTGAGATGCGATAAACGTCGCTTGGATTTTGTTCACGGATGTTGAAAATCTGCTTTTTGGCTTGCAGGACATAAGGTAAAGAGGTGTTTAGATAGTAGTCCCCAGGGAACGGTTCGTCAATGGGCGATGGGTCAAAACTGTCTTGATATTCTATGTCAAGCTCTTTAGCGAGTTTTTTGTGTTCTTCCACTACCTCTTGGTATTTTTTTCGGATGAGTGAAATTAGCTTTTCATCTCTAGTAACTGCACTGACATAGAGACCCCAGTCGGCATTGCCTGCGCCAACCAAAAACCGCCCGCTTAAGCCTTCGCTGTTAAAATCGGCAAGAGTTTTTTGGAAACCTCTGAATAAAGTAATGCCAGCGAGAATTGCCGAAAATAACAAAATCGGTATGACGATAGAAAGTGCAATGCGGATTTTGTGCGTGTGTAGTTTGGTGCGTGCAAGTCGTGTTGCATCCAAAAACTTTATCATATCAGTCTCCCGTCTTTTAGTTTCAATGTGCGGTCAGCCACATTTGCGATTTCTTCGTCATGAGTAGCGACAATGAGCGTTGAGCCACTTTGTTTGCAAATCTGCCTGAAAAGCTTGATGACATTCAGGCTGTTGGCGTGGTCAAGATTACCGGTTGGTTCATCTGCAATAATAATTTTCGGACGATTGGTAATCGCGCGCGCAATTGCTACGCGTTGGATTTCGCCACCGGAAAGCTGTTTTGGCAGGCTGCGCAACTTTTCTTTTAGCCCTACTTTTTCGGCGACTTCTTCTGCCATTTTGACGCGCGTTTTTTTCGGCACTTTGGCGGGAATCAGCGGCAAAGCGATATTTTCCGCAACGCTGAGGAATGGTTGCAAATAGAAAAACTGAAATACAAACCCAATCGTCTGGTTGCGAAACTCCGACAACTTGCGGTCGGACAATTTCGTGATATCCGCTCCGTCCACCAAAACCACCCCAGCGCTCGGCTTGTCCAACCCACCCAAAATGTTGAGCAAAGTGCTCTTGCCACTGCCACTCGGCCCCATCAGCACCACGAACTCCCCCGTTTCAATCTTCAAATCGACATCTCGCAGAACCACATCGGTTTTATAAGACTTGTGGATATTCGTCAGCACCATAAGCGGAGTTTGTGACATTTGCTCACCCTTTCTTGCTTGGTTATTATTGTATGACCAAACATCACAAAACGCGACGCTTGACTTTTCGTTGTGCTTGTGTTAACATAAAGATATCCTGCATTGCGGGCTAGTTTTTGAGTGCCAGTCGGATGCGGTCTTCCACGCTTAAATTGGTTGGGACGGTTTTCAGGGCGAGGGTGGCGTCGTTCAGGGTGAAGCCTAGTGCCATCAGGGCTTCCAATGCTTCGTCAGAAGTGTTGAGGGCGGTTTGGATGCCACCGGTGGCATAGGCAGTGGGCAGTCCGACTTTGTCTTTCAGATCCACAATCACCCGCTCGGCGGTTTTTTTGCCGACGCCAGTGGCTTTGCCAATGAAGGCGGCGTCGCTGTTTGCGATGGCGTTTCGGACTTGTTCGCTGTTTCCGATGGACAAAATCGCCATGCCGGCTTTCGGTCCGACGCCTTGCACGGAAATCAAAAGTTCAAACAATTTTTTCGCGGCGAGCGACGAAAAGCCGAACAGCTCCTCGCTCTGTTCGCGCACGTGGTGATAAGTGAAGATTTTCGCCTCGTCATTCAACAAATATTTCTCAAAATCCGGCGCGGAAAGCGTGATTTCGTATCCCACGCCGCCGACGTCGACAATCACGCTGTCGCCGAACTTTTCCACCACTTTTCCAAAAATGTGTGCAATCATGGAGTAATTATATCACGTTGTGAAAGATTAAACGCCAAGTAAGATATTTATGTATTTTGGATTGACGTATAAGTACCTGTTCCTACCACTTTGTTTCTTTTTTTCTATGATTTTTTTCTCCGTTAATAAAATAAGATATTTATGTGCGGTTGCACGACTAATTTTCAGTTCTTCCATAAACTGTTTTTCAGTGAAGTAAGCCATTGAAAACAAAAAATCTACTAATTCAGAAGAGTACATATTTTTGAAATTATCTTTCAACAACTGTTTGACCGTGCTGATATTTTTTTGTATTTGTTCCAATATTTTGCATGTGTACTCAGCTTGTTCTTTGGTGGCTGACATAATAAATAAAATCCAATTTTTCCATGCGCCTTTTTCTGTAACTTCTCTTAGCTTTTTATAATATTCATCTCGGTGTTCCAAAATATATTGGCTAATAAATAATACGGGTACCGGCAATTCGCCTTGAAGAGTCAAATATAACGGCATCAGAATCCTCCCTGTTCTGCCGTTCCCATCCCCGAATGGGTGGATTGCTTCAAACTGATAATGCAAGATAGCCATTCTGGCATATATTTCTTCAATTGGGGCTTTGTCGTTATAGTATTTTTCGTAGTTGGACAGCATGTCGCGGATTAACGCCTTGCCCGTTGGTGGCGTGTAATAGACTTTTTTGGTGTGGGGATTCGTGAGTGTTGTTCCTGTGTAATTTCTCAAACCTTTCTTTTTTGGCTCTAAAATTTCTTGTAAGAAAATATAATCGTTGGTGGCCAAAAACCCTTTTTTATTTACAATTCGCGCACCTTGCATTAAAGCTTCAGTGTAGTTTAACGCTTCTTTTTCGGCGGGAGTTAATTCACGTTCTGCCTTTATTTTTGCTATGTAAACACTGTCGTTTGTCGTGATGATATTTTCTATGCTAGAGCTAGCTACGGCTTCTGGCACAAACAGTGGTGATAATAAATCTAAAGTATTAGCGATTGACCGCTTATTAAGCGTCAGGCGCGTCCGAAGTTGTGATACTGAGCGTATTGTTTCCATGGCGAGCACTAGTAAGTCAGTATCATGAAAATCAACTTCTGGAGGCAAGCTTTGAAGCGTGTTGTGCGGAATTAGTGGATTAAAGTTATTCATACTGTATAATTTTAGCCTATTTTTATACAGTAGTCAATAGTTTTGTATAAATCTTATACAGTTGTTTGAAGTTTAGTTTCTTGACTCAATGGTGTAAACGACAGTGGTGGTATAGATACCGTCGGGGGTTTCGCGGCCGATGGCGACGCCGAAGAATGTGGCGGTGGGGTCGTTGCCAGAGGCGGGGTCAAAGGGGTCGGCGATGGTGGCGGTGGAGGTTTGTTTGAGGAGGGCGGGGTTTTGGTGGGTGGGGACGCCGGCGAATTTGTACAGTCGGGCGGGGCTGGTGGAGAGGTCTGCGTGGTTGACGGAGGTATAGGTGGCATCGAAACCGTTTGCGGTTAGTCCGGTAGCGTTGTGCAGGAGGGTGGTGCTGTCGCTTGCGAGCATATTGGATTTGGGCAGGGCGAAACCCCAGCTGCCGGCGGACAGAGGCGCGGGGTTGGTCAAGCTGTTTGAAATGGAGGGGATTTTGTCAGCAGGGTTGGCGGTGGAAATCAGAGAGCTGTCGTTGCCGGTTGCGGACAGGGAGAGTATGTAGCCGTTATGGTTGGTCGCGACAGAGGTGATGCAAGCGGAAGTGGTGATGATGTTGGCGAAGCTGGGGTTGATAATTTGGAAGTCAACGGTGGAGTTGGTTTGCGGGCCGCAGGACGAGGCGGGGTCGTTCACGAAACCGACGGAGATGAAGGATTCGAGAGTGTACGTGTAAGCGTCGGTCAAGGTGGTGCTGTCCTCCCCGATGGTGATTTTGACGTCGACGATGCCGGCGGTGTGGGCGGAGGTGGTGCACTGAATTTCGGTGTCAGTCCAGCTGATGATGGTGCAGGTGGCGTAACCGGAGGTGGCGGTGCCGAGCTCAACTGTTTCAGCGGTACTACCGAAGCGTTCACCGGTGATGGTGACGAGCGTGCCGCCGGTTTCGGGCCCTTCGTCGGGGGTGATGGATGTGATGGATGGGGTTGGGTGGTAGTTTTCGGGGACGTACTCATAGGCACCGGTGAGGGTGCCACTCTCCTGATTTATTTGAATTACAACATCCACTAAACCTTCAGCATGCGCCGATGTGGTGCAGATGATTTTGGTGTCGGTCCATGTGGTGACGTTACAATCAGCGTAACCGGAGCTTGTGGTGCCGAGTTTGGCGGTGCCAGTTTGGTCGCCAAACGCAATACCGGTGATTGTGACTTCGGTGCCTCCAATCACGGGACCGTAAGTTGGGGAGATGGTGAGGGGGGTGAGGGAAATATTTTCATAATAAGTGAAGGCGTCTTCTTTGGTGATGGTGGTGTAATTGTCGTAAACTACGATGTCAACTGGACCGGCGGCGTGTGGTGGCGCGACGACGGTTATTGTTTTGCCGTCGGGGCTGACGGTGGGTGTGACGTCTACGCCGTCAATTTTCACTTTAGTATTGCTATCGAAGTGTTCGCCGTTGATGGTGATGGCTGTGCCACCAATGGTGGGACCGTAGTTGGGGGTGATGGAGGTGACTTGGATTTCGTGGTAGGTGTATTTTAAGATATAGGAGTCAAAATCATCATAAACTTGGACGTCAACTTCACCAGCGGAATGGGCTGGGGTGGTGACCGTCATTTCGGTGCCGGCGGAATTGATACTGACTACTGCAACTTCGGCACTATCAATTTTGACTTTGGTGCCGGAAGTGAAACTTTGTCCGGTGAAAGTCAAGGTGGTGCCGCCAGAAACCGGTCCGCTGGTCGGTGTCATGCTGGTTACGTTTAGCGGGATGTAAGTGAAGGCACCAGTCAGGGCTGTGGAAGAGTCGTTGTCAAAAATTATAATGTCTACCACTCCACTAGCGTGCGGGGGTGTGGTGAATTTCATAGTGGTGCCGTCTGGGCTGAGATAGGTTGGCGTGACTTCAATACCACCGATTTTCACCCTCGTTTGGCTGTCAAAGTAGGTGCCGGTGAGGGTGACTTCGGTACCACCCATCGTGGGGCCACTTTCGTGCAAAATGCCGTTGTTATCGCCGTCGCCGTCACTGTCGCCATCATCGCCGACGTTGTAGCCGGATCGGGTGTAGGTATAGGCTTGTGGCAAGGTGTCGGAGTCGGTGCTGCCCTCCACGATGACGTCCACGAGCTCGGCTTTGTGGGCGGAGGTGGTGCATTTGATTTCGGTGTCGGTCCAGCTGATGATGTTGCAGGTTGCATAGTTGGAGTTGGTTGTGCCAAATTTAATTGCGTCTGTCACGAAGCCACTATAAGTAATTCTGGCAAACCCATCACCAGTGTGCCCTGTTTCGTCCGTGCCAGTTGGGGATTTGAATGATGTATTTCCACCAACTGTACTTGCTGATGACAGATAATATTTGCTATCGGGAGCGTAGCCACTTGGCTTGGTTGATGTGGCGGTCAAAACATATCCAGAACCGCCACCGCCACCACGATCGTCATCAGCACTGGCGTCTGGGTAAACACCTCCGCCACCGTACCAGCCACCACCACCGGCACCACCATAGCCATTTGAACGATACAGTCCAGTTCCACCAATACCGAATGTTCCACTATTGCTGTTGCCGCCACTTCCGCCAGCACTTTGCGTTGCGCCACCACCGCCAGTACCGAGGCCGTTAGATCGAGACTCACCGGTGAGACCGCCGCCGAAACCGCCGGCTCTATTAGTAGCGCCATCTGAACCGCCACCGCCAGCCACGATAATTCTTGAGTACAAACTAGCTGACAAATTCCAAGCACCATTTGACAATCGAATGTCAGTTGCTCCGCCGCCGCCGTAATAAGAGCTTCTGGACCCGCCACCGTTGCATCCGCCAGATGTGCCGCCAGTTCTACCCGAGCCACCTACATACACATAAAGTTTTTCTCCGGCGTTTAAGGTTACGACACCGGTAGAATAACCGCCATTACCGCCATAATCCGCACTACTACGATAACCTCCTTCGGCGCCCCAAACCTCAAGGTTGTAATCTCCGCTGATTGGAGCTGTAAATTCTTGAGCTGCGCAACCGCTGACAAAGTCAAAGGCTTTAGCTGTTGGAGCGACGGGTCGTTCGTTGCCAAAATAAATCCCCCGAATAGTCACCTCCGTTCCGCCAGTAGTCGGACCATTGTCCGGCGTGATGCTGAGCACGGTCAAACCGGTTTCGTCATAATAAGTGAAGCCGTTTTCGATGGTCGATGTGATAACGCTGTTGTCCGCCACCACGTCCACAGTTTCCGCCACGTGCGCCGGCGTGCGCACCACCATCGTGGTGCCGTCGGGGCTGAGCGAAACAAAGGTGGCTTCCAGTCCGTCGAACTTGATTTTGGTGTTGGTCGTCATGTACAATCCGCTGATGGTGACTTCGGTGCCACCGCTGGTGTGCCCGTAATTCGGCGTCAGGCTGAGGATGGTCATGGCTTTGTATTCAAATTGGAGAGTGGCGGTGGTATAATCGTCATAAATTTCCACATCAACTGTGCCGGCGACGTGTGCGGGCATGGTGATGGTTAGTTCGGTACCGGCAGAATTGATGGTATTGACACTAACGGAGGTACCATCCACTTTCACCCTAGTGGAGCTGTTGAAGTATTTTCCGGTGATGGTGACTGAAATGCCGCCACCTTCCGGACCATAGGTTGGTGAAAGACTGGTCGCACTCATCAGCTCATAAGTGTAAGCGTCCTCCAAAAACACGTCATTGTAATCGTCATAAACCAAAACTCCCACTAGCTCAGGATCCGCGTGAACGGGAGTGATGAAAGTCAAGCTGGTGCCACTGCCGTTGACCGTTTGGACGGTCGCTTCAACGCCGTCCACTTGGACTTTGGTGTTCGCGGTGAAATAGGTGCCGGTGATGGTGACTGCGGTGCCGCCACCGACCCAACCTTTGTCGGGCGTGAGGTTGGTGACGGTCATGGGGAGATAGGTGAAGGCGTTTTCCATGGTTGCGCTGCCGTTGTCGTCATAAATGATGATGTCCACTGGTCCAGGCAAGTGTGGGGGCGTGGTGATTTTGATGGTGCCGGAATCGACGAGAGTCACGGGTACTTCTTGACCGCCGATAATCACGTGGGTGTTTTCGGTGAAGAGCGATCCGGTGATGGTGACTTCGGTGCCGCCATAAGTCGGTCCGGTGTTCGGCGTGACGGCGGTTATGGAATAGGGCTCGACCAGATATTCATAAGCATCAAAAGCAGTGGCGGATTCGGTTTCATTGGCGGCGACGACGTCAACCAAGCTTGCCACGTGTTTGGTGGTGGTGCATTTGATTTCGGTGTCGGTCCAGCTGATAATTTGGCAGTTGGCATAACCAGTGTCAGCGTTGCCGAATTTGATGGCATCGGCGACCGGGTGGCGAATGCGGGCATAGCCGTTGCCGGAGTGGCCGGTTTCATTGCCGCCAGCTGGGGCGGGGAAGCTAGTGTTGCCGGCATAGGTTGCGGCATTTTGGAGGTAGTATTTGCTGGTTGGGAGGTAACCGGAGGGCTTATATGAATCGGCAGTCAAGATATAGCCTGAGCCGCCGCCACCATCATTGACTGAGCCAACGCCGCCACCCCCACCATACCAACCACCACCACCGGCACCTGCGCCGTAAGTGTATGCCGTTCCTTCCCCGTTCAGCGGACCAGTTCCACCGGATCCGCCAGAGCCAAAGTAGCCGTTAGTGGGGTTGGTGTATCCCGTGCCCGGATTATTAGACCCTCTACTGCCGGGTGAGGACTGACCACCTCCACTTCCATGTAGGGATGTATTTCCATTTCCACCTGTACCTCCAGATAGTCCCCCACCAACTCCACCTGTGCCAGAAGTGTCTGAAGCTCCGCCACCTCCGCCACCAGCGACAATTATCCTGCTATAGAGTGAGCCAACTACGGTTCGAATGTCGGTGCCACCACCGCCCGCGCCACCACCTCTGGAAGCGGTGCCACCACCGTTACATCCGCCACTGGCTGTGCTTTGTTTTGCTGGGGTTGTTCCGGGTGCCCCGATATAGATATATAGATTGTCGCCTGCGACGAGGTTGACGGTGCCGACGCTATAACCTCCTTTGCCACCAAGGTTATAAACACCAGAATAACCGTTACTTGCCCCGCCGGACGCGCCCCAAACATTTAGTTCATACGGACCATCAGATTCAGCGGTAAAAGTCTGATAAGTGCAAGTGGTATAACTGTAATCCTCTTGGTCAAATGGGCGCGAACCGAAAGAAATGCCAGTGATGGTGACTTCAGTGCCGCCGGCTTCCGGACCGGAACTGGGCGTGACGGAGTGAATGGCCATCGAAATGTCATCATAATAAGTATAAGCGTCGGACAAGGTGGCGACACCGGTGGTGTCGGTGACTGTGACGTCGACTTTGCCGGCGGCGTGCGGCGGTGTGGCAATCAAGATGTAGGTGCCGTCCGCGCTGACGCTGTCAACGGTGGCTGGAATTCCGTCCATGGTGACGGTGGCGTTTTCCGTAAAATATTGACCGGTGATTTTCACAACTGTGCCGCCGCTGACGTGACCGTAATCCGGCGAGATGCTGAAGATTTTGATGTCGTCGTACACAAAGGCTTTGGGTAAGGTGCTAAAAATGGTGCCAGAGGCGTCGCCGGCCGACACATCCACTTCGCCGGCAACGTGCGCTGGAGCGGTGATGACGATTTGTTTGCCGTCCGCACTGACGCTGTTGACGGGCGCTTCCACGCCGTCCACATAAATTTTGGTGTTGCTATCCAAACATTCTCCATAAATCGTGACTTCCACGCCGCCGACGGTGGGGATGTATTTGCGAGATACGGAGATGATGCGCGGGTTGGCGTCGGCGATGCGCACAAAGCCGCCGCCGGAGTTGCCGACAGTTTGGTTGTCGCCGGTGGCGTTGGCGGCGGGCATCAGGTTGGCGCCGCTAATGGTTTCGGCAAAAGTGGCTGTTGGGGTGACATAGCTGGAGCCGCCACCACCACCGGAGCCGGGTTCGGGATAATAACAGTTTTCGCGATAACCTTGCGCCGCGCCCCCACCACCGCCGGAGCCAAACGTACCGGCATAAGTGTAAGCGTTGGTGGCGGCTTGTGAGGAAAAATTACCAACCGAAGCTGAGGTCATACTGCCGCCGGAGCCACCGCCACCACCATACCAGCCACCACCGCCTCCGCCGCCAGTGCCTGAAGTGCAATATTTGTTGACATTACTGCCCGGACTACTTGGCTTAGTGCTCTGACCGGGCGCGCCACCTGCCGAGTCGGTGCCGGGGCCACCGCCGTGCCCCGTGCCTTGATTTTGACCTTGCGTCGCTCCGCCAACTCCGCCCATCCCGCCATCGGCGCGTGGTGAAAATGACAAACTGCCCCATTCTGCCAGCCCGCCCGATCCGCCTCCACCACCAGCCACAATCACGCGGTCGTTCAAATCGGTGGAGGTTCGGATGTCGGAAGCGCCACCACCTCCAGCGCCCACATTAAATCCAACCGGCGCCCCCCAAGAGCCGCCACCGCCATTATAACCGCCACCCAAATGCAAGTGATCCACGCCGTTATGACCGGCGGTATAGCCCTGTCCACCCACATAAACATAAACGGTCTGCCCAGCGGTCAGATATAACGTACCGGTGGCATAACCGCCCTTTCCGCCAATGCCGTTGGAGCTTCCGCCATAAGCGTGGCCACCTTGTGCGCCCCAAGCCTCAAAACGATAACTGCCGTCTGCAGGTGCCGTCCAAGTGTATTGACCGGCGGACGCCCAAGTTTGATAAACTGCGGCTCCGGCGTTGTCAGTCTTGATGAGATTTTTGCCGAAAAAAACCGCCGCCGTGACGAGCACCGCCACGCCTATCGCCGACATGGCTAACAGCCTAAAATTAATATTATGCTTGTTTAGCGCTTTTATCATCATAAACCTACCCAGATATTATTACAGTACCCATATTACCATAAACACATTAATAAAGACAATAGCTTTTCTGCTTTATTTAATAAAATGTGTGAGTAGTGGTATCTTTAGGGATAATTCTGTTCGGGGGGGGGTATCACGTTAAAGGTTGTTTTATCAAATATGTATGTACATCTAAAAAAGAATGTATTCACAAAAAAGATACTATGCTGGCGTACCCCGTAGCGTCATTCCGCTCACCAGTTGCCATGTTGGGTTTAGCCCAGAATCCACAGCTCTCACAAACTCGCACACTTAACTTGGCAATGGTTCTCACGGTTAGCCTCGTGCTCCCGCTCCGTGCGAGCGAAATAGGTCACGTCGTCGTCACCGGACAAGAAATACAAATAGTCTCCCGTCGCGGGCTCGGCGACTGCGAGCAATGCTGAGAGCCCGGACGTGGCAATCGGGCTGGGCGGCAACCCCCTGTATCGACGCGTGTTGTATGGCGAGTCAATTTTCAAAATGCTCATGTCGCGCGAGGCGCAGGCGGCGCCGGTCTGTTCGAAACACTGGAGGTCGGCGGCATAAATCGCTGTGACGTCGCTCCCCAACATCACGCTCTCGCGGAAACGTTTCAAAAACACTTGCGCCACCTGTTTCTGGTCGGCGGGGTCGCTGACTTCACTTTGCACGACGGACGCCAAAATCAGCCCTTGATACAGCGTCAAGCCCTGTTTTTCGTATTTGGCAATCAGGTCGTTCTCCGCGACAACTGTCATCTGTTCCGCAATGAATCGGTTCAACACTGTGCGCGCCGTGTCGGTTTCATAAAACTCCAAAGTTTCGGGGAAAAACAGCCCCTCCAGCGTGTCGACTTTTTCCGAAAAACCGGTGGGCAAGTTGCTGTTGAAATATGTAAGCTCCTCTGCAATCGCGGCCTCGATGTCTGCGCTCGAAAAGCCTTTGCTTTCAAGATAAGTGCGCAATTTGAACATATTCGTGCCCGGTGTCAACGTGTAATTTACCGTTGCAGCCGGTTCGCCAGCAGTTTTTTCATACTCCGCCTGCCGCTCGTTGCGCTCGTCAATCTTGGATTTGATGAAAAAAGCGGAAATCACGCCGATTATCAGCACCAAAACCAGCACCACCAGCGCGACTTTGGGTGCTCGGCGAGTTTGGTTTGACCCACCGTCTGGCATATAACGTTTCATAATTCTTTTTCCAAAAAATCCTGCAAAATAATTGCGGCCGCCTCTTTGTCCACGTCGGCTTTCGTCCACTGCACGCCGGACTCTTTCAAGCGCTCCTCCGCAATCACGCTGGACAAAGATTCATCTTGATAAATCAGTCGCTTTGGATATTCAAAATCGTTGTCCAAAATCGGCATCAACTTTTCGGCAAAAGTGCGCACCATCGCGGTCTGCTTGGTTTCCTCACCTTTGGAGTTGCGTGGCAGACCCACCACCAAAATATCAATCTCTTCTTCATCCAAAAGCGTTGTAATCTTTTGGATTTCCTGTCCGTCCGCCTCAATCGTGGTGAGCGGCGAGGCGATTTTGGTTTCGAAATTGCCAATCGCCACCCCAATTCTCTTTTCCCCGACATCCAGCGCCATCACTTTACTCATTGGTTTTGAACTCCACAATAATATGTTTAAAATCCTTGGGTACAGTATTCACCCAAAAGTAATTAAAGTCAATCACCACGTCGCTGACACTTTGCAGGATTGACACGCTGTTTTTCGCCTCGTTGAACTTTTTGCCAGTGGTCAACTCGCGAATTTGGTCTTCGGAAATGTTCGGCCCGATTTTCACCGTGCTTTTCAAAGTGGCGGAAAACTTGCCGTCGGCGCTCACAAAATTATCAAGGCGGGCGCCCTCAATGCCGGTGTCATACACGCGCAGTTCGCTTTTGCCCTCGATGTCCGCCGTGATTTTTTGGTTGATGAAGTCTTTCAAGTTGCTGGCGGAAACTCCGTGCGCTTTGAAAACGGTTTCTTGGGTCATTTTGGCGTTGGTGAGAGCAGTTTCTTCGCCGACTTTCGGGATGACTTCAATTTCTTTCACGGTCATCGTAACAGTGGTTTCGTCACCGATGGGTTTGAGCGTGGCGCTCAGGCTGTTCAAGGTTTCTTTTTTGCCCGCTGTTTCGTTGACACTGGTTAGCCCAGCTTTCGCGAGGTTGTAATCTTCTTCAGAAACCACTTTGACGGTTTTTTTGACTCCACCGGTCATGGCGGAGTTTTTCACAAAAGTGGCTTGGGAGTTTTTGATGGTGAACGTTTGTCCAGCTTCCAGATTGTATTCGCTGCCAATTTGTTCCGCCACCACGCTGATTTCTTTGGCGGTCGTTTCGCACGTGCCAATCCCCGCGTCGCCCCAACCACTAAGCGCAGTGTCAGAGGTCGGAATGAAAACCAAACCCTCTTCGCTGGTGAATCTGGCGTTGGTAGTGACCGTAAAGCCCGTATATCCCGTCATGCCGGCAAGGCAATTTCTGACTGTAATCTTCCCCGTCGCCTTCTCGCCAATAATCTTTTCCCCCGTAATCGCAAACTCCACCTCGCTCTTCTTCACAATCTCGTGCTCTTCCAACAAGAAAATCCCCTCCTCAGGCTTGACCTCATCTTTGTTGGTCGTGAACTTCACCGCCTCTGACAACTGCCGATTTTCGGTGCGCGTCGTGACGGAAATCACTGCCTCTGGCGCCAAAACAAACCACATCACCACTATGCCCACAATCACCACGCCCACAATGCTGGCAATCAGCACAATGCGGTTGCGGATTTTGTCAAAACTCGGCACTTTTGGCGACTTGTCTTTCTTTTTCTTCTTGTCGTCCTCTTCTTTCAGGACGTCGTCATCAATCGCCTCGTCAATTTTCACCGCCTCTTCCGGCGTTTCAGCATCGCCATCCACCATTATCGGCGCGTCTTCGCTCCCGTCAATCACATTGGAAATGGGATTTTCAGCCGGCGCGACCTCTGGGATAATCGGACGATCGCGCAAAGATTTTGCCACCGCGAGCTTGGCTTGCGACGCCAAAGGCAAAATGGCGGTACTCGGCGTGACTAGTGCCACCAATTTGTCACTACTGTGCGCTGAGCGCGCCAACAGCTTCAGATTCACTACACTTTTCAGAGCCCCGATGTTCTTCGGCAACACCAACGCCACCAAACGTTTCGGTGAATCCACCACCTTATCCACAATATCTGCGATATCGTCATCAATGTCCACATAAATTACATCTTTGTTCATGTCTCCCATTATACCACGCTATTTTGCTTATTCTATCTTGACTTTTTTGGATGTTTGTGATATAGTGAAGAAATGGGGTGGTTGCGCAACAAGACCACTTATCTTTAATGCTTCAACACCTTATTTAATTTGCTAATAATGTCCGTCTTCTCCGGCTCCAAAACCGTGTCCGACCCCACCCACAACATGCCAATAGCCGTGACAAACGAATGGTCAAGCACCGTTTCGGTTTCGTTACGCAATCCGTGCAAATCGCCGTATTTTATCAACTGTACGGCGGGTTTTTTGGAAAAAGGCAAAGCTTCGTGAAAATCCGGCTCGTCCAAAGTTTCCTTGATTTGCGGCAAGCTGGAGCCGCCACCACAGAGTAGGATTTTGCTGGGGAGATGGTCGAGCCCGCCAAACTCCTCCAAAGTCAGTTCAACCCCCACTTTCCATACTTTCAAGTTCTTCGCTATCGCCATTTCAATCCGTTCCTTATTTTCCACACTTTCGGTGTCCTCAGCCAACTTCAACTTCTCCGCCTCCTCATAATCCACATCCATCTCGCTGGCAATCTGTCGCGTGAAACTGCGCCCGCCGATGGCAAAAGATTTGGTTCCCTCCACGCCACCGTCGTCCACCACCGCCACATCGGTCGTGCCACCGCCAATATCCACCAAAATCGCCGTCAACTGGCTCGAAAGGTCGTTGCCAGTCACCGCGCGAAACACCGCGAACGGCTCGGTTGCCACCGCCGCTAGCTCCAAGTTCAACTCATCACAAACTTTTTCAATCGCCCCGATGTGCACCAGTGGCGCAAAAGCCGTATAGATCTGCACCGCCACCTCTTTGCCCTGAAAACCAATCGGGTTGTTGATCTTGTATCCGTCGATCTGAATGCCGACCAAAGCCGAGTTCACCAAACGGATTTTGGCGTCTGGACTGCTGGTTTCAATCGCAATCTGTTTCTGCATTTTTTCGCTGACCCGCGCCTCCACTTTCTCCACGATATTTTCCATTTCTTCAACCGTAATCCGCTCTTCAGGATTTTGTCGGCGATAAATAATCGTGCTGGTTTCACCCTTTATCAGCTCGCCGGCAATGCCCACTACTACCTTTTTGAGGGTGGTCTGCGCCTGTTTTTCCACTTCAATCAAAGCCTGCTCCACCACTCCGGTCACTCCGCTGATGTCGGCGATGGCGCCAGCGTGCATGTTGGAAAGTGGCTGGCGAAGTTTGGTCGCGCCGATGATTTCCATCCGGTCGTTGACCCGCGCCGCCACCGCTTTCACAAACTCTGTTCCAATATCCAAAGCCAAAATCACCTCTTTGGCTGGCTGATTTTTCTTTTTCAATAAACTCATGGTTAAAGTTTAGCACAAAATGTGATAAAATCCTAATATTGCGATATGCACCCGTAGCTCAGTTGGATAGAGCGCCAGCTTCCGGAGCTGGAAGTCGTACGTTCGAATCGTATCGGGTGTACCAATGTTGTAATTTTTACAACACCTCGCAATATGCACCCGTAGCTCAGCGGATTAGAGCGTCTGGCTTCGAACCAGAAGGTCGGGGGTTCGAGCCCCTCCGGGTGTACCAGAGCAATTTCACTAACTGAACAAAACCGCATTTTGCTGGAAAGGTTGCGCGCTGAGCTTGGTTTTGTTGCATAATTATTTTTGCTGGGTTTATTGGTGTACTATTCTTGTTGGTGCAATTCCCCTGCCGGTCTTGTCGCACAACCACCCACATTCACAGGTACTAAAAACCGTTGCCATCCAATCGTTATTGGGGGCAGTCGGTTTTTCTCTTCAATCTGTCGTCACAGATTGAAGAGACCTGTGAAGTGGGGGTTGGTGCCATTACGATAGGCAAATCTTACATTTTTTCGGACATAAGCTGGTGATGCTTGGTAAACTATCCATCCGCTCGAATTAATGGTACAATGTTTCCATGAAAGGCAAAATCATCGTCATCGAAGGGACGGATTGTTCGGGGAAGGAGACGCAGTCGCGGCTGTTGATTGAGAAGATGACGGTGGCGGGTCGGAGGGTGCGGCGTCTGAGTTTTCCGATGTATGACACGCCGACGGGGCGGATTGTGGGCGGGCCTTATCTTGGCAAGCCGCAGATGATGGAGGGGTGGTTTGATGAGGGTGCACCGCATGTTGATCCGAAAGTTTCGGCTTTGTATTTTGCGGCGGATCGGTTGTATAATTTGCCGAAGATTGAGCGGTTGCTCGGCGAGGGGTTTGATGTGATTTTGGACAGATACGTGTGGTCGAACTTTGCGCACCAAGGCGGGAAAATTGCTGGGCGCAAACAGCGGATGAAGATGTATGATTTTTTGGAGCGATTAGAGTTTGGACTGTTGGAGCTGCCGCGCCCAGACGTGACGATTTTTTTGCACATGCCGTTTCGGGCGGCGGTGAAATTGCGGGAGGGGCGAGCGGAAAAGGCCGACCAGAACGAGGCGGACGCAGCGCACTTGCAGCACGCGGAACAAACCTATGTGGAGCTGGCGAAAAAATACGATTTCAAAACGGTGGAATGCGCCGACGGCGACCAGCCCCGCACTATTTCCGCGATTGCGGAGGATGTTTTTGGGTTGGTGATGGGGTCAGCTCCATGAAATTGGTTGTTTTTGTGGAGTTCGCTCCATAAAAACTATTGATTTTGTGGAGCGGTTGCGTCTTCAAGGACAGGCTTGCTGTGGAAGTTACAGGTTTTTCTTGCTTTTTTTGTGTTACTTTTGATATAATTCGCCGTAGATACAGCAGCCGCCGTATCTGGAAAACTCGGCGCGAAGTTTATACACTTCACTTGCGTAGAGTTTTTCTTTTTTAGTCCTCTGAAAAAATTGACATTAGGTAATGGTTACCGCGAAGGTTTTTGCGGATTTGGGCATCTTGGAGCAAAGCTTTGTGTTGTATCCGCTTGGCGGGTATAGTCGCAATTTGCGGGATGAGATGGTGCAGCGGGAGAATTGGGAGTTTTTGGGTCAAGGAGTCGGTGGGCGGTGTGTCATACCACGGTCATTGAGGTGTTTTCTGGCGAATCCTGCCAGCTGGTCGTAATGCGCGTCTGCAACGGTTCCGCCGGCATTGATTTTAGCGTTTTGCTGTATGATTTGCTGGAGCTGTTCATTGGAAAGCGAACCGACGGCGTTTTCCCAGTATTGTTTGCTTCCGTTGACCTCGCCACCTTGTGCAGGGCGTGCAGTGCTAATTTGTTGCATTACTTCCTGTCCAGAAACATCAGCGGTAACCCTGGCGCCAGTGCGGGCGTCCACCAAGTCTCGTTGCAAGTTAATTGTTGGCGTGGTGGGGGGCGCGGTTCCATCATTGCCATGTTCTATTTTGACTTCACTACTTGAAGATCCACCACTTCCGGTTGGTTGTTGATAACGCGCTGTAACAATCTTCTGCACTTCATCATTGGCTTTTGAGTACGCTTGAATATTGCCACCTAGATTTTGTATAGCAGACTGGCTAAGGTCTTCTGCGAAGGCTCCAGCTCCGTGTGTTTTATCATAAGCATTTATTAGATCAGAACTAACACTGGACAACTTGTCGCCGGTAATCTTCGCAACTTGATCCGACGAAATCGTTTTGCCCACGGCTTCTGCTGCGGATGGGTTTTTGCTATTAGCAACTACGGCGCCAATTTGACTACTATTGACCAAGTGGTTTTTCATTGCAAACTCCACCGCGCTAGCGTTATTGGACGTCATTACGTCATTTGAATATTTGCCCCTAATAAATCCGCCTAACTCTCCTCCATCATTTACTATATTCCCGTTTTCGTCTTTACTACGCATACTGTCCTTGAAAGTCATTCTCTTCCCCTGACTTATTAGTGCACCATAACCGGAAACTCCGATATCTTCATCCTTAACGCCGGTAAGCGCATCAGCAAAGCGTTGGATGTTGCCACTCTGCTCTAGCTTTTTGATATTGTCTGGTGAAAAATTTTCGAGCACTTCACGTATTTCCTTTGTATCTCCAGTCCTATGCAAAGTTTTTATCGCCGCTTCTATCATATTCATGTCCCCTGACTCACGACCTTGCTCAAGGCGTTTCTTTCGTTCTTCAACGGATAAGTTCGAGAATTGGCTTACATAATCTTGAACAGCTTCAGCGTTTTCTTTATTAATGCCAGCTTCACTAGTACGCAACATACGCTTTTCCCAATCACTTAATTCCTCGCCTCTTTCTTGCTTAGCTTTAAGTTGTGCCTGAATTTTTTTGTTGTTGGCAGTTTTTGCTTTTTCTAAGTTAGTTGCATGTTTTGCTGTTTGAGCATCGCCTTCACCAGCCACAAACCTGCGTAATCTGCTCTTTGCCTTCATCTCCTCCTGCTGGTTCTTAATCCGACCCTGAGCAAACTTGCCATTCCTGCCGATGGGAGATTTGTCCAAGCCACCTTTGAGTTTTGTGCCGGCGTTGTTGATTGCACCACCCAGCATTTGACCCACTGAACCCAGACCGTCAAGGGCTTTTTTCGTGAGGGTGAAGACACCGAGATATGGCAGGACTACACACAGAGCAGCAAGGAGTTGAAGCATGTAATTGGAGCTGCTTGTGGTATCCGGACCAACATTTGCAAAAGTCAAAACACTGGCAGGGTTGCCTAGAGTACCTCCACCATCAGCTGCTTGTGCCACAATGCGTCCGACCAGCACACCGCCGCCGACTAGCACACCGCAAATCGGATAAAGCACCAAGAGGGTTTTCAACATTTTCCACCAACTGCTAAAGATTTTTTCAGTGTTTGGCAATAGTTTACACACCATAGCTAGCGGAGCGGCGGCGATAAGTACAATTATGCCAATCTGCCGAAACCCTAATGCTACAAACATCATTAATATAGAAACTAGCCCTGTGATGAGGAAACTTGCGAGCCCGAATAACACTGCCCATCCACCCAATAAAGCAGTGCTGATTAGGCCTGTGAGACCGATGCCTATGACCAATCCAATTACTTCAATTATTCCATTGCTGCCATCAAGTGTATCAGGCATAGTGCCGACGCCGATACCAGATGCAATATCTTTGAATATATCGTTCAATCCAGCCCCAAGGATATTTGACAAGTCCACGGCGATTTGGCAAATGAAATATGACACGTTAATCAAAATGCCGACGATGATAATGCGGGGAAGGATTTTTTTGATGCCATAATTGCTGATGCCGATACTGGTGACTTGCGAAAAGATGACTATCATCAGGAGAATCACGAATGCAATATTGGCGAAGTTACGGAAGACTTTCCATGCCTCATATGTGCCGCCGTCGATTTTCAAAAAAGATGATGGAATTGCCAACGACCCCTCAATATATTCGTACATTTTGCCAAGCAGACTATCCAATGTATGAATGGCTGGACAGATGATGAAACCTAATGGGCCGAGGTCACAGGTGGCTTGGACTTCGGTTTCTCCCCCTGGGGGGGTGAAGAGTGAGGAGTTGCCGCTATACTCTGCGGAACCGTCTGCATTGACCGTGAAGCTGCCGGCGATGTCTTTGTATGTTGCGCCGAGCGATAATATGGGGGAGGCGTCGAGGAAGTCCAGGAGTTGGTTGAAGGTCTTTTTCTCATTCAAGTAGCCCATGCCGTCTGCGGTGTTGACCAAGTTGCCTTCGTTTGCTTGTGGCTTGCTGACGTAGCAATCTGTGCGAGCTTCACCGTTCACGAATACTTTGGCTTTTCTGTACTCCTGACTCGTGAGCGGAGTGATTGCGTCGGTGGAGGAACCTGCTGAGGGGCATTGAATGTCAGCCTGGTAATATTCTGTGATATAGTATTGGTAGAGAGCGGTTTTTTCGGTTTCTGAGAGCGCGATGCTTTTGGTGCTTCCACTGCTGTACGTTCCATAACCACTGTCAGAAAGGTATTTGATGGCAATGTTTGCGGCAGCGTACGCATTTTCAAATTTATAGCGAGCGCCAATGTTTTCGTAGGGTACTGTTATGATGTCTATGACCTTATAGTGAGCTCCGGTAAGCAAGCTTAATCCGTCTCCTCCATAGAGTGCTGACACATCCTCCCAGATACTACCTACGAAATCTTTTCTTGATTCTCCCGGAGGGGGTATATTGACGTTATCGTGCCATATGGTGACACCTGGATAGAAGCCATATAATCCAGATAATTCAAGATTGAAGTTGTTGCCGTCGCATTTTTTAGAATTGTCACCATGACAAGTAATTTTTACCCCACTTCTACCAGTAAGCAAGACTGTGAACTCAAGTATGGTTTCATTAGTCCCCTGTCCTGACACAACTAGCTTGTTGCTTTCGATAGTGCCATCAGAATTAAGTTCAGGAGTGCAGAGATATGGAGTAGTAGAGTTGGGGTCTTCAATGATTGATGGCACTCCTAGACTAGGGACAGGGTTAGAATAGTATGAAGAGAAAACAAATGCCACGCAATCTCCATCACCACCCCCAGTGCGGTTGTATCCCATGCCAATGAGGAAATTCTTTTTTTCTTCTGGAGAGCTTTCACTGACTGGCGGTGTTTTACCCACCAAGTCAAAAAGTCCTGTCCAAGAAGAGCTATGACCGCCCAACAACTCTTTGCAGTTGACCCCAACTTCAGTACCCATACCCAGCCAGCCTTTACCAATACTGTTGCCGAAATTATTGGGCACTTTAACGAAGTCTCGATTAACCTGACCGTCGTCGTCCTGGATTATGCTTTCATATGTTTTGTAATTGTCTGTGGTTCCTAAATCTGGTTTTACTTTATTCCCATTGTAGCATTTTTCTAACCCCTGAAACGCAGTCTTTTTCAAGATAGTCGTTGCGCCATCATCTGTGGCTGCGGAAGTCGTCGCCATGCTAACAATGGTTGTTGCAACAATCCCAACCGCAACTATGATAGGCAAAATACGGGTCAAAAACAATTTATTCATCTTGGCTCTCCGTCAGTCCAGTCAATTTTTCGCTTATACTCCAACAGCCACTTAACAAATCCACTCTTGCAGAGTCCTGCAAGTCTTCTATGGTGTCTTTGGCCTCGCGGATGCGCTTGTTGTAAGATTGAACTTGAGTATTGGTGAAATACTGAACAGTTGTGCAATCTTCGTCTAGCGCCCCATCTCTGAAACAATCATTGTTTTGGTATTCATTAAATACATTAATCCACAAAGTTGACAGCTCAGCCTGAAGTTCACCGTACTGCTTGGTGTATTCGTTTTCGCTATTTTTCAGGTCTTTGTAAAATTGCTCGGCGTATGTCACAGCAGACGACACGCCTTCCGCGAAGTATTTTTCAGACAGGGCCTCCTCCGAAACACTCTCAGTCAAGACGTATGTATAATAAAAATCAAGATTTGTCTGATAATTTTCCACCATGCCGTCAAGGTCTTCAGGGGTGTCGGTGTCGGCCGAATGGTATTTTTGGGCAAAGTCGCCGAAGAGGGTTTTCAGCTCGTTGTAATACGCCGTAACGTCCTCTTGGGAGTTTCCCCTGACAAGGTCTAACTGATAAAAAGTGAACTCGTTCAGCGGCTCCCACTCCCCTTCCAACGGCCGGTCGGATTTTTCGCCGGAGAGGAGATAGTTGCTGTAAGTGTTGAAAGCGGAGATGATTTCGGCTGGGGTGTAGCTTTTGGGGCGCAAGAACACGAAAGCTGCGATGCCGCCGCCCAAGATGACGATTGCCGCAAGGATGATGAGTTTTTTCAGTTTGTTTTTTTTGCGTTTTTGGGGTGCGATTCTCCCGTAATCTGTGGAAAGATAGTCAACTTCTGTTTGAGACTGAGCTGGCGCGGGTGAGGTTGGAGTTTGCGCCTGAACCGTGGTAAGGGGTTGTGTTTGGCGCGCGGGCATCTGGGCGGGCGTTGGCACCGGAGATATTGTGGGAGATTGAGGCGGAGTTTGGGCGGGGGGCGCCGTTGGAGAGGTCGGAGAGTTTTGGCTTGGAGTTGCGGGCGAGCTTGGAGCCGCGACCGGTGACGCAGGAGTGGCTGGAGTCTGACCGGTAATCATCCCTGGTCTTGCTGTTACTTCTCTTCGTCTTTTCCTAAAATCCATCGCACCCTTCCAAAATAGTTGTTTTGTCCTCAAAATAAAACTTTAACGTAACTGTAAGCAGTATAACACAAAAATGCATTTTGCAACATGTTTTTCGGTTTTGTTGCGTGATCACCTTTGTTGGGCTTATTCTTCTTACCGGTTTTGTTGGTGTAATACTTTTGTTGATGCACTTCCCTTGCCGCTCTTGTTGCACAACCACCCACATTCACAGGTACAGAACCGTGCCATCCGGCCCAACCTGCGGCAGGTCGGTTCCTCACTCCAATCTGTTGTCACAGATTGAAAAGCCCTGTGAAGTGGGGGTTGGTGCCAACAAGACCTTGTTGGTAGCAGTTTGATGTTCATTCCAGCTTAACTTCTTTTCGTAATCGCATAGTCTTAAAACATTTATGCTTTCAATGTATCAATCGGAATGACATTCACACGGTCTGGGCGAGTGTAAGCATAACAAACCTACAATATGTCAAGCAAAAAGCCTACAATGTGTCATGTTGAGCTGGCAGAATTAGGTTGGTTTGGGGTTATTACCACCGCCACCACCGCCATTAGCACCATCGCCAGAGGGAGCCTTTGGCGGAGGAGCGCTTGAGTTCGGCACGACAAAGCCGGCTGTCGCAAGATTTGGTTGCTGGGCGGTGGTATAGCCGGATGGGACTGGTGGTGTTGGCGCGGGCGTGGGCGCAGGGGTCACTGGCGTCGGCACCGGGCTTGGCGCCGGCGCGCTTTGAGCAGAGTGTGTAATATTGACAGCTGCCCCGTTTTGACCGGTGTTGGTGCGGTATTTTTCAATAATCGCGCGGGTTTCGGGGTTCATTTCGCTGAGCATTGCGGCGTTTTGGTCTTTGAACAAATCGTCAATCGCGGTTTGCAGGGTCGAGCCTCTTTGCGACAGTAGCGACCGGATTTTGGCGTCGTCCCCGCCGTTAGTGATGGTTTTGAAGACGTCGCTTTTGGTTTTACCAAGTTGCGCAGCGCTAATGCCATTCATCAATTCCGCGCCACTGTTTTGCATTTGCCCAATCATGCCGTTTAAGGCGTCCAGCTTTTCGCCTGTGAGGTTGGTGGCGGCGGTGCGCAGTTGTTTTGAGGTGAAAACATCGCCGGCGTGGATTTTATTGCCACTAGCGTCATTGCCAAAGCCATTCTTGTTCAGTCGCTTCAATACATCCCTGTCCATGTTGACCAAAGCGTCATCGCCCAGCCCCGCCATCGCCTCTCTCAAGCCATCATCTGTGGTATCCGCAGCAAAATCCGCAAACGAACGCCCCGCCTCGCCGGTTTCCGACCGTTTCTTCATGTCCACGCCATATGCCCAATGATGAGGCGCCGCTTGCTTGTTTTTAATCAGCTCGCTGGAGATGGTACTTTGCATCAGGTCGTCATCGCCGGAGTGGTCGCGCGCCAAAAAGTCATCAATTTTGCTGAAATCGCCCCGTTTTGCCAATTCCGTCAGCCCCGCTTGCACGCCCGCTCGATCGCCCGCCGCGTGAGCTTTTTCCATTTCCGCATACACTTCTGAGCCGGTGTTTAAATCCTCCATGAACGTGGCATAATCTTTGACGCGCCCCGCGTGGTCGCTGAGAGCGGCATTTAACCCCGCCGCGCGCAAACGGCGGTTGTAATCTTCGCCACGGATGCCCGCCACCATACCGGTTTTACTCAATTGATTGCGCAATTTGTGTAGCGGGTTCCTTCCCGCATACACGCCGCCTTTGGCCTGAGTTTTTGCGATGTCCCGTTGTTGGTTTTGGTAGCCAAGGAAAGCATTATTTTTGCGCAATTTGTCGTTGACCGCCCCGCTCATCTTGCCTTGCATGCCGTTCAGCTTGTTTTGAAGGGTGCCACCCAACACCCCCAGCCCATCCAGAGATTTTTTTGTGAGAGCGAACACGCCGAAATACGGCAACACCACGCACAAGGCAGCCACCAGTTTGGTGATACTGCCCATGTCGTCACCGCCCGGATTAGTGGTGGCGATAATTTTTCCGACCATCGTGCCGGCGCCAATCAGCAGCCCGCAAATCGGGAACAGCACCAACAAAGTTTTCAACATTTTGAACCAACCTTTATAAATATTTTCGGTGTTCGGGAGTAGTTTGCAGACGATGGCAATGGGCGCCAGCGCGATTAGCACGATGATGCCGACCTTGCGAAACGACAGCGAAACAAACATCATCAACAGCGCAACCAACCCCGACAACAAAAACGCGAGTAGCGCAAACACAATGCCCCAAAAACCCATCGCCATCGCCACCACCAAGCCGCCAATACCAATACCGAGCGCGGTGCCGACGGTTGCCAAAAGACCTGTACCGCTATTTTGGGAGGAACATTCCCCAACGCATTCGGGCGCGGCGACTAATCCGGACAACAAGTCTTGCAGTCCAACGCCGAGAATGTTCGACAAATCCACCGCGATTTGGCAAATGAAATATGACAAATTGACCAGCACCCCCACCACAATCAGGCGGGGCAGGATTTTTTTGATGCCGTAGTTGCTGATGCCGATACTGGTGACTTGCGAAAAGATGACCAGCATAATCAGAATGACGAAGATGATGTTCGCGAAATCGCGAAAGGTGCGCCACGCTTTGTAAGTGCCGGTGTCGCCCTCGAACAAGGCGGCGGGCATTGCCATGAAATCTTGGATGATGGTGTTATAAAACCAGCCGAGCATGTTGTCCAAAGTGGTGATGACGGGGCAGATGATCCAGCCCAGCGCGCCGATGTCGCAAGTGGTAGCGGGTGCGGAGTTGCTACTGGTGGTTCCGGCGGTACTGGTTCCGGAGAAACTGATGGAGCCGTCGGGGGCGGTGGTGAAATTGCCAATGCTGGAGGTGTCTTCACTCGGCAAACTATTCGCGGTTGAGCTGTTGAGGGCGTCGAGCAGGTCATTGAAAGTTTTTCTTTCGGTGAACCACCTCGCTGGCGATAGCCCGTTGACTTTTTTGTCTCGGTTGGCGGTGGGCAGCACCCAGCAATCTTCGCGCGGGCTGCCGTTCACGTACAGGCGGGCGTTGATGTAGCCTTGCCCTTGCAAAATGGTCAATTTATCGTTTGATATGGTGCCGCATTCGATTTTGGACTTGTAATATTGCTCAATATAGGTTTGATACAGCAAAACTTCTTCTTGGGGGGAGAACGCGGTGCCGTTTTTGCCGTGATAAGCCCCGCCTGACAGGTATTTGATGGCGGAGCGCGCGGCAAGTTCCGGGTCGGAGAAAGCATAGGTGGCGTTGACCACTCCATAGGGCTCGCGTTTGATGTCGTTTTGGAGGGTATACGTTACTGAGTATGAACCAGCTACTGTGGTGTTAGTGCTGTTATGGGTGGCTAAATCTCTCAAGACATCATTGGTGAAATCGTCCCACAAAGTGACGTTTTTGGTGAAAGTATGCTGCTCGCACCCGCCGTCTGTCGGCGAGTACAGTTCGCAATCCAGTTTCATTTTTCCTCTGCTGCCCACTTCAAACTCCACGATGTCCGAACCGCCCTCTTTGGACACCGCCAGCTTATCCACGCCAATTGTGCCATCTTTGTTGACAATAGGCGCACAAAGGTGGTACGTGTATTGATAAACTTCGCTTTCATTGTAATAAGATCCGGCAGTAGTCGAGCTGTTCAGCTTGTAATAAAACGCCACGCACTGCCCGTCGCTGTCTTTGGTCGCTTGATATCCCATGCCAGTCAAGAAAGCGTCTTTGGCGCTGGCGTTGCTGGCACCGGTGGGCGGCGTGATACCTGCCAAAGCGAACAGACCTTTGAACGCGTTGTTGCCGGTGGAACCATAATCGGGATAGCCACTTAGTACCTCTTTGCAGCTGACGGCAGCGTCGTTGATGGTGTTTTGGAAATTGTTGGGCAGGGGCACAAAATCTTCACCACCGTCGGCTTGAATCAGGATGTTATAGTCGTTATAGTTGCTGAGAACTCCGATATCCGCCCGTATTTTGCCCATTTCATAACATTTGTACAGACCTTGCAAAGCGGCTTTCTTCAAGATGTTGGAGGTGCCGTCGGCGGACGCCATCATTCCCATAAACAGCGCTGTTATGCCAAATAGGGAGATACATGATAAAACATACGTAATGATTTTGCGCTTCATCTTTTTGCCATGCCTTTCAGTTTGTCGTTGATATCCCAACAGCCACTTAAGAGGTCGGATCGTGCAAAGTTCAACATGTCGTCGGTCGCGTCCTTGTTCTCGCGTATTGTGTGATAATAATTCCTTATCACAGGGTCGGTCGTCAGATTTTTCGCACAAACTTCGTTCAAACTTCCCTGTTTAATGCACCCTTGCTCTTGATAAATATTCAAAATATGGACAAAAGTGCTAGCGGTTTCGATTTTGGTGATACCATATTTTTTGACAGTTTCATTTTCGTCTTCCGCCGTTGCAGTATAAGCGCTTTCAATATAAGCAAGCGTGGCAAGCTCGCCGTCCGCCAAGTATTTTTTCAACAAAAAATCTTCCGACAGGTCATTGATGAGGGCGTATTTGGCGAAAATAGTGAAAGTTTGCCGATAATTTTTGATGGGTTCGCCAAGATTGCTGTGCCGAGCGTGCATTTTTTGGTATTTTGACTCAAAATTGTCGAGCAATTCAGCCAGCTTTGTGTAATATGCTCTCACTTCATTATGGGCTGTATCATCTTCCAAGATGATATCGACCTTAAAGGTGTTGTATAAATCGACTGGATTGAACTGCCCTTCCAAGTCTTTTTCGGACGATTCACCATACAGTAATTGATTGGCATAAAGATTAAACGTTTTTCGCAGCTCTTCCAACGTGGGGTGTGCGGGGCGCAAGAGGAAGACAAAGGCGCTGACAACGAGTCCGGTTGCGACCACTGCCGCCGCGACGACCACCCATTTCAGCTTGCGAGGAGAGTGTTTTTCAGGAGTGGTATGGCTTGCATAAAAAATGCCCGATGTTTTGTTGTCCATTGTTACTATAATAATGTATATGCTTTATTTGCACAAGTGGCTATTTTGGATATATTCATACTAATAGTTGTATACCTTAAAAAGATAATAGTGGTCTTGTTGCGCCAATAATGCCACAAAAAGCAACCCCTGCCGTAGCGAGAGGTTGCTTTTTTGATTGCAAGTCGCAAACTATTTCTTTTTGGAAACTGTCAAAAAGCCGTTACGCGGATTCTCTTTGACAACGCGATCCTCTGGGAGATCCGTTGGAGTCCCTTTTGCGTTTTTCTCGACCTTCGCGAAGAAATAAATCTTCTGCGGTTTGCCGCCCCGAAGTGTGACGGTTGTTTCGTGCAAATAATATGTGACACCCTTTGAATTGACATGCTTGTAAGCCATAGTGGTTCCTTTCCTCCTTTAACCTTACATTTCTTACGATACGGTACCCCGCCAAAGATGTCAATAAGATTTAGCTATTTTTATAAAAAATCAGCATAATTCTAAGAGATAAATAGATAAGAAACCTTGTAATTATTACAACAGCCAAAATGGCGGTTAAAGCAATTGTGGCTCCCGTCACACCAAATGTGAAGAATGGCGAAACATATTCGCGACGGTATAATTCAGTGTCCGGCAAGTCCGCCAGCGCCGTGTCGCTGATTTCTTCCATTGAGGGGTATTTTTCCAACTCTCTCATCATGCAAGCAATGTGCGCCTGAGAGTATTTGACGTGAAATTGCGGGTCGCAGACCTCCGACGCCTTTTTATAAATATTGCCGTTGGGATTGGAATCGTTGTTGACCAAATCTTGTCCGGCGCGCTCCAACACCTGAGCGGCGTCGCGCTCGTACTGCTTATCCAGATAAAACGCCCCCGTGCTGGCATTCATGTGCGTGAAAACATAATCTTGCAACTCAATCAGGCGGTTTTTCAGTGCCTCCTCGTTGCCCGATTCGTCCGCCGACTCCACCGCCTCCCGTCGCTGGAGCATGCCGATATTGTCCAACCTGAGTAGCGACAACACCACCGGCAACAACACAATCAAAATCAAAACCAGTTGCCATGTGCGCAGTGGTCTGACTTTTTTGATACCTTCACGGATATGATTTTTCGGATTTCCTCCACCCATTTGTTTTATTATAGCACACTATGCTACAATATGGTTATGAAAAAAATATTTGTGGTGGGAAATCTCACAAAAGACGTTTATTTGAAGTTGAATGACGAGCGGATGTTGGCGGATGAGCACAGCGTGAAGTGGCTGGACATCTCTTTTGACGGCTCGGAACATCGGTATTTTCGGCGGCTGTCAGTGCACAGCGGGCTGGCGGTGGCGATTGATGTTTTGAATCGGTTGGGGTTGGAAACGGGCTTTGTGGACGCTGGTCATCACCACAAGGATTATCGTTATATCTTGTCGAATGAGAACCGTGCCTCGATTTTTGTGCCGTCGACGGTTTCGCCGACTTTGTGGCAAGAGCCGCAGGATGAGATTGGTGCGGTTTTTGTGGATAACTCGGCGAATATGACGGAAGAGTTGGCGGGAAATGTGGCGGCGTTTTTGGGTCGGCATGAGGATGTCACGATTGGTGGGTGGTATTTAAAGGGTGGTATGGCTTCAGCGGGAGGTACCATCAATTTTGTAAGTGAAAAAGCAGATTTTGTGGGCGACAAAGTATTTTTGGTTGGCAAGAATGAAATTGACGGGAAGTTGGACGGCAAAACAGCCACGGTGCGGTTTCATCTGAACGACAAGGAGGAGTTGTTGACGGTTTCCACTGTGCGGTCGATTATTGCCAGCACGATTTTTGGCGCGTTGCTATTGGGGCGCCCGCTGGCGGAGGCGCTGCTGCTTGCGAAATATAATGTGGAAAATGCCACTTTGCACACGGTCAATTCTTTGAAAAAATTGGAGGGGATGATTAGCGGCAAGGAGTATGAAGTGATTGGGGCGTCTGGCGAGGTCAAGGTGGAAACCGAGCCGGAACAAACGGTGCGACGGCTGATGAAAAAAGGCAAGGGCATTTTGGCGGCGGATGAGTCGGGTGGCTCAATTGAGCGGAAGTTTGCGGCGCGGCTGATTGAAAATAACGAGAAGAACCGGCGGGATTATCGCAATATTTTCCTGTCGCTGCCCAATCTTGGCGAATACGTTTCGGGCGCGATTATGTTCGACGAAACCGCGCGCCAACATGCGGACAATGGGCAAAACTTTGTGGATTTTGTGACTTCGCATGGTGTGATTGCGGGCATCAAGGTCGATCAAGGCTTGGTGGACATTCCAAATCACGCTGGCGAAAAGATGACGGACGGGCTGGATGGGCTGTTGGACAGGATGGTGGAATACCACAACATGGGGTTCAGTTTTGCCAAGTGGCGGGCGGCGTTTGAAATTAAGGACGGTTTGCCGAGCGAGTTCGCGATTGCGAAGAATTGTGAGATTTTGGCGGAATATGCCGCCGTTTGCCAAAAGGTCGGCATTGCGCCGATTGTGGAGCCGGAGGTGGTGTATGACGGTGACTATTCAATTGACCAGTGTGCGGAGGTGACGGGCAAGATTTTGGCGAAACTGTTTGAGAGTTTGCGTGAGCGGTCGGTGATACTCGGTGGCACGATTTTGAAGACCAATATGATTCTGGCGGGCAAAAAATTCGCTGTGCAGTCCACGCCGGAAGAGGTGGGAGCGAAGACGGCGGAGGTGCTGAAAGCTCACGTGCCGGTGGAAACTGGTGGGGTGGTGTTCCTGTCGGGCGGGCAAAGCGTCACTCAGTCGACTGAGAATCTGGCGTCCGTCATCAAGCACGGACCGTTCCCGTGGTCGGTCACTTTTTCTTTTGCGCGCGCCTTGCAAGACCCCGCCCTCATCGCGTGGGACGGCAACAACGACAACTTTGAGACCGCTCAAAACGCTTTCCGTGAGCGGTTGATTGCGAATACGGCGGCTTTGAGGGGTTGAAAAAACAAAATCCCAACCTTTCCCTCCAGTTGCGATAAAAGTTTATTAATGTAGCTCAAACGCTACAATTTGGCAAAAAAACCCAGTTTTACCTCTATAAAAACTATGTAATCGACATGTAATTGAGCTTCGTTATGCCCAAAATGGCACGTATTTTTTGTCAGAGCTGCCACTATCTTTATTCTTAATGACACCAGCGTCTAATGCTAATTTTATAATCTTTGAAGCTGTTGGATAATTTCTTTCCGGTATGCCAAATCTTTCTCTAAGCGAGCTGTTGGTCATATAGCCATCCGACAAATACTTAATTACAGCGTGATAATAAGTTGCCCTAACCTTGTCTTCTCTGGACATTTCTCTCAATGTTCTTTTTGGGAATAGCGTAACTTTCATAAAGTCTTTTTCCACCGTGAACATGGGCGCTGGTAGCTGGTGCAACTCGCATTGTAACACCACCTTGTCCACGCCACTGCCACGTTCTTCACAGATATTCATTCTTGCCATAAAACCAGCTAGTATTTCATTTTTGCTTTGCGGGCTATGGTCGATAATACGTTCAATGTCAAAACTTGGAACACCAGGGTTCGATACCTCTATCCTGTTGTTATAAATTTCTATCATAGGGCTAGCTCCAGTAACTGAAAAATCTTGATGTATGAGGGCATTGGCGACAATCTCGCGAATGGCGAGCTTTGGATAAGCGGGCACGATTTTCAATGATGCTCCGCGCAGTTCCTCTTTTGAAGGCAATTTTTCCATAATATAATTTATCAGACCATCGATACCGGATGCATAACCTCTTACATCACGCTGTTCAAGTTTTGTTTTCAATTTATTGTTACCCGCATATATCACTACCCGCACCAATTTCCTTTTTATACCGTCAAATTTTGTAATATCTTTCGCAAACAATACAGCCCCTAAGTTAGTTATTGCCAGTTGACCCTCATATTTTATAACCAACCTATCTTCAACTAATTTTGAGATTATTTGATTAGCATCTCTGGTCGTTGGGTAGTCCATTTTTTTGTACAAGGACTCATAATCTAATAAATCTAATACGTCGTCTTTTGTGAGCTGCAATAATGCTAATTCTGTTTCAAATTTTCTCATGGTCAATTTCAGCCATAAATCCCGTTCTTTCTCGGGGTGATTAGACAGCGGTTTAGTATAAGAGCCAATGCGGATATAGGCTTGCTTACGAAATTTTACCGGATAACCTAATGCAGGATTTACCTCAATTAAAACCATCGGCTTTTCATCAAGCAGAAACTCGTGGGCGGAAAAATTAATCTGTGGATTAAGTTGGGTAACCAACCAGTTCTCAATTTCTTGATTGCCGACCTTTGACTTTTTAAGACTAAAAGAAGTGCCAACTATTGCATGGTTTGTATTATTAACGCCGAATAGAATATAACCTTTTTCTTTGTCGTGCAAAGTAGCGGAATTCGCGATTGCCGATATATTCTCGCCGAGTTTCTCCTTGTTGGAATTGCTACGTTTGAACTCCACCCATTCAGTTTCTACAGGCAAGGTAATCAACTCTCGGGCGATGTTTTGTAATCTAGTGGTTTGGTTGAGCATGCTATACATTATAACAGGTTTTTAATTTGGGTGACCCTTCTTGTCAGCTGTGGTGACCTTGCTTTATTCAGCTTTTGGTGCACTCTCAGTAGGAGCCTCAGCGGCAGGAGCCTCCTCAGCGGCAGTTTCGGTAGCAGCAGCTTTCGCGGCCTCCTCGTCGGCTTTGGCCTCAGCCTCAGCTTCGGCAATTGGGTCATAGACATTGGCGATGACCTGTTCAAGATCAACGTCTTTTTCAGCGAACTCCACGCCCTTTGGCAACTTAATGTCGCCGAGCGTAACGCTGTCGCCGACGCTAGCGAGATGGGTGATGTCAATTTCCAGAGCTTCCGGCAAGTCAGCGGGTTTCGCCTTGACTTCCACAGATTCCAAAACTTGCAAAATCGAAAAATGCATTTTCTCAGCCTCAGAATTGCCCAAACCAACCAGCGCAATCGGCGTTTCCGCCCACACCACCTCATCGGCCGAAATGCCCTGAAACTCAATGTTCAAAATCGTGCGGCGCACAGGGTCAATGTCCACGTTTTTCACCATCGCGAGCTGCGCCTTGCCGTCAATCGTCAAATCAATTGGCGAATGATACCCCGAAACGGTCACCGCCGCCTCTGTCGGATTATACTCCGATTGCGTCAAAATCGGCGCTATCCCCTTGCCATAAACTACACTTGTCACCAAACCCTGCCGCCGCAAAGCCTTGACCTTTTTACCAGACACATCACGCTTCTGGAGAGCTAATTTCTCACTCATAAAACTCCTGATTTATTATTTCATTAAATATACCACATCGCCTGCCATTTTGTCAAAAATTGCTACCAAAATATTAAGTTTATCTTAAAAATCGCCTAATCCTCGTGGAGTCCTCTCGCGGCTTTTCGTTTTTGGCAAATAGTTCAATCAAAGTAATATGATAAACAGTTTTCGCTTGCAACAAAAACTCAAAAGTCTCCAAAGACTTCAAAAAATGTTATATTTAACTCTTGCATTTCCATCCCCCTTATACTAAAATATACGTATGTTAGCAAGAAGTGAGTTGCAAGGGGCTGGGTTACATCAAGGGCAAAGTTTGCCTAAGCGCGACAGCTCTCTCTCTCTCTCTCTCTCTCTCTCTCTCTCTCTCTCCTAGGTGTGTCGCCCAAAACCCGCCTAACCATCCGGCATGGGCCCCAGCGCTCCCCGTCTTTTCCACCCTCCCTGTTCTTTCCATCCCCTCCC
>JAISOF010000016.1 GCA_031275815.1 Candidatus Nomurabacteria bacterium | reverse complement strand
TTAGGGCTAGTTTGATTAATAGGTATAACCGGATGGGACTGCCAGAGTATGCAGGGTAGTGGGGAGGGGTGGGGGGTTTTGGTTTTTGTTTTTTTGGGGGGGGATTATGCAACAAGACCCCCCAAAGAGCGATAATTTTGTCTATGACAAAAAGTTTGCTATAATAGATAACGTCATGAAAATAGTCAAGAAAAGTTTTCGCGAAAAAATTAACACTTTTTTCCAGAGGTTCAAGTCGTCTGGCAAGAAAACGTCGAAAAAATCCGGTCGGAACAAGGGTTTACGCCCGTATTCCAATTTGTCTTATCGGCGCCAAGCCAAAAAGGATTTGGAGGCGCGCCGCAAGGCTGAAGAAGAGGCGAAGTTGCCGAAAAACCCGTTCTTGCGGTTTTTTGCGCGGCTGCACCCCAAGCGAGTTTTCAGGTTTTGGTTTTCCAAGCGCGGGCTGTTTTTGGCGTTGAAGATTGTGGCGGTGTTTGTGATTCTTTGCGTGATGGGAGTCGGCGGGTTGTTCTTGTATTTCCGAAAGGATCTCGACGCCATTCGTCCGGGCGAACTTGCCAAGCGCGTCCAGACCACAGTCAATCGTTATGAGGATCGCAACGGCGTGTTGCTGTGGGAGGATAAGAGCGACGGGGATTATAAAATCGTGGTGGAAAGTGACGATATCAGCCCTTACATGCGGTTGGCGACTGTAGCGATTGAGGATAAGGATTTTTATTCACATCCAGGGATTAGTATTCCGGCGATTGTGCGCTCGGTGTTGAATAATTTGAGCGGCGGTAGCACGCAAGGCGGTTCGACCTTGACGCAACAGCTCATCAAACAAGTTTACTTTTCCGACATTGCTGAAGACCAAAGCATGGGCGGTATCCCGCGCAAAATCAAGGAGATGATTTTGGCAATTGAGGTGGAAAGGATGTATGACAAGAAACAACTAATCACCTTGTATCTGAATGAGTCGCCGTATGGCGGGCGGCGCAACGGTGTGGAATCGGGGGCGCGGACTTATTTTCGCAACGATGCCGGCGCCCCCAAATCGGCGAAAGATTTGACTTTGGCGGAGGCGGCGCTACTTGCGGCTATCCCCAACAACCCCAGTCGTTACGACCCATACAACACTGAAATGAACAACGAGCTAATTGCCCGCCAACAAAAAACTCTGGACGCGATGTTGGAGGTCTGTAGCAACAGCAGCTTCAAAGAGGCGGCAAGCAAGCACGAAACGGTTGACATCTGCGAAGGAGTGAACAAGGAGAGTATTGAGGCGGCGAAACAGTTTGCGATTTTGGACACGGTGCAGCCGGAGGAGAGCCAATATAAGGACATCAAAGCGCCACATTTTGTGTTGGAAGTCAAGAAACAATTGGAGGAAGAGTTTGGCGTGAAGACGGTGCGGGCAGGCGGGCTGACGATTCGTACGACTTTGGATTATCGCGCACAGGTGGCGGCAGAAGAGGCGATGGTGGCCGGCAATCAGGAGCTCAAGAAAACCAGCGCCGACAACATGGCGATGGTGTCAGTCGACGCGGAAACCAGCCAAATTATTGCGATGGTCGGGAGCACAGATTGGAACACGGCGGGGTACGGGCAGCTGAACGCCACCACCCAGCTCTTGGAGCCGGGCTCCACGATTAAGCCGATTGTGGATTACGCTCCGTTGTTTATGCAGCGCGCCGGCACCAATTATGCTCCAGGCTCCATTTTGCGTGACGAAAACATTGACGCCATTTATTGCGCGGGCGACTATAGCGGTGAGTGTCACTTGCCAAACTCCACCGGTGGAACTTATGGCGATATCACCATCCGCCGCGCGCTCGGCAACTCTTTCAACCGTCCGGCAGTCAAAGCGATGTACATCACCGGCATTGAAAAAAGTCTGGAGGTTGGGCGAAGTCTGGGCGATATTTCGTATTGCGCTGGTGAAAACGATTTTGCGGGGCTGTCCAGCGCTATCGGCGGCGGTTGTTCAGTGCGCATGGTGGAGCACGTCAACGCTTATGCCACATTGGCGCGCGGTGGAACATACAAGCCGTATGCTTATATTTTGGAGGTCAAAAACTCCTCCAACGAGATTATCAAGCAATGGGAAGACCCCGCCGGCGAGCGTGTGGTGGATCCGCAAGTAGCATACATGATTTCCGACATCTTGCATGACCCGACTGCCCGCAACACCACATATTCAGCGTCGCACAGCAGTTATGGTTTCGTGGTGAAAAACGTTTGGACATCCTCCAAGACCGGCACCACCGACAACGGCAAAGGCAAAAGCAAAGACAACTGGTTCATGAGCTATTCCTCAGCCGTGGTTACCGCGACATGGTGCGGCAACCACGACGGCTCCGCCATGTCCGGCTCCGGTTGCGCCACGCCCGTGCGCCGGTTGGCGAATAACTATATGGAAAAAGTCCACGCCGACATCTATATCCCCGAAGGACGCTACGCCGCAAACGCGCCCATCCCTCAACCGCAAGGCATTCAAAAACTCGCCATTAACGGTCGTACCGACATCTATCCCTCGTGGTTCAACGAAAAGAACTCCGGCGTGGAAAAAGTTGAAATGGAGTTCAACTCCAGCAACGGCAAAAAAGCCACCGCTTGCACCCCCACGTCTTTGACTATCTCGTTTGAGATCTCCAAACTTGTTGACCCCATGACCGGATACGAAATCTATTACAACGTCCCTGAGGGCTATGATCCCAAAACCGAAGATGACGCCCTTTGCGACGAAAATGGACTACCCATCTCAACCACTCCGACCACCCCCACCACACCAACCACACCCGTCACCCCCACGCCATCAACGCCTCCTCCACTCGCGCCCATTCCAGTTCACCCTTGAGGGCTGGTCAAAACATAAACCGGAATAATTTATCGCACAAGCACTGGGAAAGTGGTATTTTTGGTATCTTGCAAAATAACAACGAAGCGTTGGCGTGCAAAATTGGGGTTTTTGTGGATAACTTATGATTACGCTAATGTTTTGGTTGGGGCGGACAAATCTGTTGCAAAATAATGTTTCATATTGATGATTTTTGTGTTATGATAAGCATAATAGCAATCATTATTAAGGATAATTAACATGAAACCCAACGAACAATCAACACCTACAAACAGTAGTGCTCCGGTTGCGCCAGCAGATCAAGCGCAGACGGTCGCGGATTTGGCGCAGAGTCCAGCGGCCACTCCGGAGCCGGCGGCAAGCGGTAATCCCGCCCCCGCTGAGGCGCCCGTCGCAACCCGCCCGCCAGCTGTGCAGCCATCGGCAGACGGGTCGATTATCGCTCCGATTGGCAACGAGTTATTTCACGAGCCATCTCTGGTCAAGCCAAAGAACAACACGCCAATTATTATTTTGGTGGTGGTGGGCGGCGTCATTTTGATTGGGGCGACAATCTTGATTTTTTGGCTTTTGACGAAAGATTAGTTGATGAAAATGGTAGCGGATGATGGCGAATGAGGCTCTAACACTTGCTTTTTGTCAACAAACGTGGTATAATGAGGAGATACCCCCTTATATCGTTGTTCCGTCCAGAAAAACTCATAAATAAGCGCTTATTTTGTATATAAAAGGACAAATATTATCGAAAAGAAAAGGCATGGCTTTTGACACCATGCCGTTTTCTACCCGACCAAAGTCCAATTGAGACTTTGGGAATCAAACTTCAGGCGATATTCGCTCTCACCATCGGTCACATCAAAGATGTGCGTGGTGGCGACACCTTGAAACTTGATTTGGGTTTTTAAGACGCTTTCGATTTTTATTTCAAGGCCTTTTCTTTTGAACTTTAGTGGTTCACAAGGGTTTAACCCATAGGTGAAAAGCGCCATCACCTCTATTTTTTCGTTTAATTTTGTGTTTACTGGCATAAGAACTTCCTCCATTATTGTTTTGTAATGAAGTCATTCTTTGAGGTCGCATTTTTGGTAACCTCGCCACTTTGCCCTCAAATGACTAAGCAGGACAAAGCAATTAAACGTCCAAGTCAGGGACCGAAGTGTAACTGGACACCTCTATTATAGCACAAGCGTAAAGTCTTGTTTGTGGAAAACTTGCAGAAAGTTGGGAGATTTTTTGACACGGGGGTTAACGGAGTGATAGAATGTAGTACATATGTTGGAAATTGAATTCAGACGCGCGAGAAAATTGGCGGTTTTGGGTTTTTTTGGGGCTCTGCTATTGCTTTTTGCTTTGTTGTTCGTGCCCTCCGCTCCCCTGTTCGCTGAAGATATGCCGGAGGAACAGCAGAGTGCCGCAAGCTTGGGCGTTGCCCTGTCGCCGGTTTATTTGGATACATATACCAATTTTGATATGACTTTGGAGGCTGGCTCGACTTATGGTGGGGAAAATGGCACGCCGTGTGGCAAGCGTGATGGTGAAAATGGTTGCGCTTTCACGGTGATTAACAAGGGGCAGAAGGATTTTGTCGCTAATATTTCGGTGGAGCCATATTCAATGACGGACGAAAATTATGAAATCAGTAGCAATCAGGCGACCTCTCGCACGGAGCTTGCCAAATGGATAAAGTTTGAGCGCACAAAGTATATACTGAAGAGTGGGGAGGAACTGTCCATTCCGTTCAGTATCACCGTTCCGGAAGGTGTGGCGGGTGGCGGTCAATACGCCATAATTTATGTTTATGCCGAAGGACAGAATGCGGCGGGTGGCATGGAAGTCGGGAGCCGTTTGGGGTTGCCGGTGTTCGCACGGATAAACGGCGAAACGCGCACAAAAGTCAATGTGGAAAAAACTGACATCAAGGGCTTTTTGTTGAAGCCGCCCATCACCGCCACATCGCTGGTCAACAATACCGGCAACGTCGATGTGGTGGCGGAATACAAGTTGGAAGTCAAAAATCTGTTTGGCAAAATGGTTTATGAATACAGTCGTGGCGGGCACATTATGCCCGAAACCCCGCGCAAAGTCGAGTTAGTCTGGGAGGACACGCCAAGCATTGGCATTTTCAAGGTCAAGCAGGAAGTGATTTTATATTTGGACGACGAAACTCAGGGCGCCACCATGGAAAAAACGGTGGTGGTCATCCCTATTTGGTTTTTGATTCTCGCGCCGTTGCTAGTTGCGGGGTTTGTGATTGTGGTGGTGGCACGGCGGAAGATGTCGAAACAATAACACCTCATTCTGGTCAGAATAAGGTGTTATGAAACGTTTTGCAAAAGTTTTTCAGCTTTTCTGGCTTTGCCACAACCCATGCAAACTGCAATATTCATAAGCCACAAAGTCGCCCGCGCTAGGGTCTTTCAGCGTGAAAACGGCCACCGGCTCCGCGTCCAGCGACAACTCCTCCACCATCGCGCCTTTGTTGGTGGTCAGACAAATCCACTCAATGTGGTGCTCATCAGACATGTGGTGCGGGGTCGCGCCCACGCGCACCGTGACCTGAGCGCCTTTCTGTTCAATTACCGGCACGTGCTTTTCGTCACCCCCATCAGTAGCGTTGGCAACCAACAATTTCATGTTTTTGCCGCAGCAGATGGGGTCTGCCCTGTCTTCATCCGCCACCATGAAAACGTTTTTACAATTATTACACCTATAGAACTTCATGCTACCTCCTTATCCTTTCGTGAGGGTTCATATCTTTTAATACCCCTTATTATAGTGAGAGTTCAAGATTGCGCCATAGGCAAATATTTCGCTAAACTTACATTTTTGCAAGATTGGTATCCATTTCGCTTTACAACTATATTGTTGCCCTCATACATAAATGTATTTATTTCCATATTGGGATATATGGAACTATTGGACCATCAAGCTTTAGTTGACGCGACAAAATCACAAACCCCACACCTATTATATATGAGATATTGGATACTGGCAAGTAACTACCTCAATATCACCGGCAAAAAACTGTTCCCCGTCGCTCCGCTCTCTGTTCGTTGCGATTATTTGCGCAAGCCCAATTTGGAAACGGTCGCTTTGTATTTCCCAAAATCCGTCGTTTCCAAATATTTCAACAATTTTTTGCGCTGCCCCACCATCTGCATCAAACCCCGCCGCGCCATGAAATCGTGCTTGTTCGTTTTCAAATGCTCGGTGATTTCCTTAATCCGAGTGGTTAAAATCGCCACTTGCACCTCTGGCGAGCCGACATCGTTCTTGTCCCGCGCCAAACTCGCAATTGCCACTTTCTTATTTTCCTTTGTAATCATACTCCGCACATTATACCAATGTTCAGGTGATTTTGCAACACCTTATTGATAGTTTTTCGTTCGTTTTGGTTTTGTTGCATGATTCCTCTTTGTTTTACGGAGGAGGGGTTGTTGGGTTTTCTTCACGGATGGAACGTTGCTTAATATTGAGGTTGCTGGTTGACTTGTTGGTTTTTTTCACGGACGAAAAGCTACTAATAGATAATTTTTGGGCATACCAGCGTTGGAGTTTCTTGAGGTTGAGTTTTGAAGTTATTGGTGGTAGTACTCCTGCCATCTACCCCCACCCCCTCAAGGGGCCTTGAACCCTAAGCAATTACTATTAGCTAGCTTTTCTGTTGGGGGTGACTGAAGTTTTTTTAATCGCAAATCGCAAAGTACTGGAAAAAACTTGACTAACCCCCAACAAGGTCTTATTGGCACCAACCCCCACTTCACAGGGCTCTTCAATCTGTGACGACAGATTGAAGCGAGGAACCGACTGCCACCAATAACGATTGGCTGGCACGGTTCTGCACCTGTGAATGTGGGTGGTTGTGCAACAAGAGCGGCAGGAGAACTGCACCAACAAGAGCATTACGCCAAAACCTCCAACACCCCGCTCTCATCAGGAGCGGGGTTTTTCAATTCACGATTTTGTTCGGCTGGTCGGTTGGAGCTGTCCGCTCACGCTTCCGGTGGCCAATAGATGGTGGCGTCGATGTTGTGTTTTGATTTCAATTGGTGTTTGATAGCGGTGATGTCCGTTTCAAGTTGGGCTCTGTGGACGCCTTTTTTCAGCTCGGCTTTGATGATGGCGGAATGTTGTTCCGGCCCGTAATCGTGCATGTCGATGGCGGAAACCTTGGTGAACGAGGCGGTTGCAAGCACGGTGCGTCGAATCAGGCGCAGGGTTTTGGGGTCGGTGCTTTTGCCGAGCAGAAAGGTGAAGTTTTCAAAGAACGAAACCAGACCTTGACGGGCGATGAACAGCACCAACAGCAAGCTCACCACCCCGTCAATCGGCAGGTCGGAGAGTGGCGCGAAAATCATAGCGATGATGATGGCGGTGGTAGTGAAAGCGTCGGACAGACTGTCGCGGCTGGAAGCGGACAGCACGGTGGAGTTGACTTTGCGGTTGCGCCGACGATAAAACAGTGCCATGCCGATTTTCATGACCACTGAGGCCACCAAAACTACGAATAACACTGGCGTAGTTTGGATTTTTTCGGGTTCAATAATGCGGGCGATGGACTGTTGTCCGAGCGTGGCGGCAGTGACCAAAATCAAAAATGAAATCACAAAGCCGCCGATATATTCCGAGCGGCCATGCCCGTGCGGGTGTTCTTTGTCTTTGCGTTTGCCGGAATAACAAAAGCTGAAAATCACCGTGAGGGCGGAGAGGGAGTCCAACATATTGTTCATGCCGTCGCTATAAATCGCGATACTGTTGCTGATAAGCCCCGTGACAATTTTGGCGGCGGACAGCACCAAATTGCAACTCAGCCCAAACACGCCAGTCGTCAGACCGGCTTTCTGTCGTTCGGATAGGCTGAAATTATATTTGCTCACTCTTTGAATAATCCTGTGTGTTTTTTGCCGTTATAAATCATGGTGGGGATGCCTTTGGCATGGATTTTGCCGTCCACGATGTCTTTGTTTTTCGCCATTTTTTCGGTGATTTCATCGGAGTGGGCGAGTGTTGTAATTTTTACAACATCTTCATCAGAATAGCCAAACTCTTGCAGCCACGCCTGCAACAACTCTTCTGCGGCTTTTTCGTCGGTGAAATTATTGAAAACCGATTGATAAATCACGCCAGTTGCGTCTTTTTCGGTGAACAATTTTTCCACAATGCGCCACGCGGCGGGCTGTTCGGAAAGCGACAAGTCGTGGGTTGCCAAGATATATCTTGAGATAATTGCGGAGCTGGCAAACTTGTAAGTTCCGTCGGGGTTTTGGATGGGATAAGGCAAAAGATAAGTCTTGTATTTTTCGAAAAATCCGCTGGAAAGTTGGTGGTTGAACGACTGCAAACAAATGGAGCACCCTGGGTCAAAAACATCCAACGCCGTCTGTCCTTCCGGAGTGGTGGCGGCTGGTTCGTAATCCCCCCACGTCTTGTCATGATAATAGTCCAACTCATTTGCATCCACATAATCACCCACCCGCCAAGTCTTCAACCGATCCGGTACGCCCTCAAAAATATCCCCCCACTCCGTGAACCACAACAAGACCGCCTCCGCTGGATTGTCCGCGCCCTCCTTGTCGATCGAGCAAACCTCCGCGCCGAGCGAACAAGCAGACGGTTTGGTGACGTCGCACGTGCCAAACACCCACAACGCCATGCCAGATTTCGCCGCTGTCAGCAAGCTCCAAATCGTAATCGCCACAATCAAAACCGCCGCCACCTCAATCCCCGCCGCAATCGGCTTGACCAACTTTGGCTTTTTCACCACAAAACGCGACAGAATCGAGTTTTTGATGTCCTCCTTGAAATTAGTTTCGCACTTCTGTAGACGCACCTTTTTCCAAACACAACCCCAAGCTTTTTTGAAAGTTTTCCAATATTTTTTTCCAATATCTTTTTTGAAAATCGACAAAAACCCCACGCCAACCGACAGGATACACAAAATAATAAATGCTGCGATGCAAACCATGTGACAATTTTAACACAGTTTGCTGAAAAATACATTAAATAGATGTGCATGGAGGGGCTTGACCGCTAGTTTTCCACAGGTTGATGTGGTAGTATAACTAGCACATGGAGCTGCATAAAATCACCTCTCTCACCATGCAAACGCACAATACAAATCGCGTGAATGTTTTTGTTGATGGGAGTTTCAGGTTGTCTTTGGGGTTGGCGCAGGTGGTGGATGAGGGTTTGAAAGTGGGGTTGGAGTTGGATGAGGCGCGGCTGATGGAGTTGCAACAGAAAAGTGTTTTCGGCAAATATTATCAGCGGGCTTTGGAATATGCTTTGGCGCGGCCGCATTCTGAGCGGGAGGTGCGGGATTATTTGCGACGCAAAACTTTACCCATCGCCAAGCGGGTTCGCGACCAAAATGGCAATTATAAAACTATCGAAAAATCCGGCATGGATGCTGAATTAATTCAGCCGATTATTGAAAAATTGCAAAAGGGAAAATATCTTGATGACGCGCGGTTCGCGGAGTTTTGGGTGGAAAACCGCAATTTGAAAAAAGGCGTTTCAGCGCGGAAGTTACGCCAAGAGTTGTTGAAAAAAGGCGTCGCAAACGAAATAATTGAAAAAGTTTTGGCGGTTTCAGAGCGCACGGATGCCGACGAAATCCAAAAAATCATTGCCAAAAAACGCGCCAAATATGACGACAAAAAACTTGTGGCGCACCTCGTTCAAAGAGGTTTTGATTATGCTACGGCTCTTCGTTCTGTGACTGATTCTGCAGCTCCGGATGACTGGTCTGTCCCCGAAACGGATTCACAAAATTAGCCAAATCACCACTGTTCTTCAACGGAATCTTCACCATTTCTGTGTCGTTTTTGATGACGATTTTGTAGTCATCAATTTCCACAATTTGCGAGCGGTTGATGGTCAGCTCCGGATTATTGAACGACTTTACTAATGGTCTTTGCACAATCAATTGATACACCGCAAACGACAAACTATCAAACGAAAAATCAATCACCGTCCCGACCTTTTTGCCCTTTTCGGTCACGACTTTGTGTTTCAGCAGTTTGAAGTTCAACTCCATAATTTTGCCAATACTAATCACGGTTTCCGGCGAAACCAGCTCGTCAATGGAGTCCACAAAAATATTTCCCGTGCTGATTTCGCGAATGTCGTCGGTACGCAAAATATTTTCTTCCCGCCGATTCACCAGCGGTCCCTCCACTTTATATGCCACCACGCCAAGCGTCTCTGGATCGATAATCGCCTCAGCGACGTGCCCAATCCGACCGGCAACTTGCACACTGACCACCGGCAACCCCAAAAATCTGGAATTAAGAAATAACATTTTTCTTCTCCATGGCGATTTTTTGCAATTCTGCCGCCGGAAGATCTGCCGAAATATAGCGCCGAAAATCCTCCGGCAGCTGCACAAAGCCAAACTCCCCCGTGATTTTGCCGCCAAATAGCACCAGCCGTTGAAAAATCACCAATTTCAGACAATGCGCAATCAAAAACGGTGGCACGCCCAGCCCGCGCAGATAGGAAATGGCAAAAAACGGGTCGTTGGTCGGCAGGCTGGCAATCACCAGAGTTTGGTTCATCGCGAGCTCTATGGCACCGCTCGCTAGCGCTGGTGAATCAATCTGGCTAATCAGCACCGCGTCCGCCCACTGCCGAGCGGCAATTTTCACCGCCTTTTCTGCCAACTCCGGCCAATTTTTGTCAATCACGTATTGGCTGACGCCGTCCAGACGATATGACGCATGATTTTCCACCGAAATCAAGTTCTGTTTCCGCGCGTCAAGCAGTGAAAAAATGCTGAACATCGTGGTGGTCTTGCCCTCGCCTAGCACCAAAATTAGCCCTTTTCTTTGTTGTAGAACACCTTGCACCAGCTGTTCGCCCGGCTCTTTCATGCCCAATTTCGCCAAACTGCCAACCGTATTTTTGACATCCGTAATCCGCACAAAAATCTTCTCACCATCAATCACTGGCAACACAAACACCTTGAAAACCAGCCCTTTGTAATAAAAATTGCTGTCCGTCGGCACCATCCGCACCGCGCTGTTGAAATGCGCGCGCGTCTTCAACTGGCTGACAATTGCGTCAATCTTGTCGTTCGCAATGTTCAAATATTTCAAAACCGTGCCCCGCCGCACCCGCACCCGTTGCCGCTCAAAAGACGGCTCAATATGAATGTCGCGCACCCCGTCTTTCTTCAAACCGACAACAAACGCCTCAAAGATTTTTTCATCTGTCAGATTCGTTTTAGCGCCAAACATGAGTGTATTATACCACAACCGTATTTAATATGAAAGCCTTACTTGGTTCCACATGCACTTTTTCGTCGCCCTCTAACTTATCAGATTTCGTCACGTATGAAAAATTACTGAGGGTGATTTTTATGGTACAATACAGTTGGGAAGGCGCTCTGTGGATGGAGCATTAAACATCAAATAGTATGGAAAGGGATAATAAGAATAATAATTTTGGCAAACGCATCGAAAACGCTATTGTTGATGGTATGCGCGATTTCTTGCGAGAACACGTAAAAACATTTGACAAAACTGGCAAATTGCGCCCGCATGAGTTTAGAGCTAATGAATATGATGACTACTATAAAGGAACGGATGTCCGAATAATTAGTCTTGATAGTTTTCCTCCAATAGATTTGACCACTAAGCCGGTTGGCGCCAAAGACCATACCAAAAAATTAGATTATGGCTTGGCGTTTCCTGATGATGATTTGTATATTGACTATGGCATTAGAACCGCCAACAATGTGGAAGAGTTTGATACGCCGACGTTGGTTATCGCTGTGCCAGCCGTGGAGATGTCCCAAAACACAGAGCAACAAATTGCCCAAAAATTCATGAATCACTTCCACGACATTTTGTTTATGGGAGCGTATTTATATAACGAACACTACCAAAAGAACAACAAGCTGATTGCATTCTGCACTGATGCCATGAAAACTACTTGCGGGTTGCCGGCAATTGGCAAAACTAAGGCGGTTAGGCGAGCGATAGCTCGTTGCGCCGGGTGTGGCATTGATGAAGTCACGTATTATCCACTGGTCAATCCGCACATCGCATTACTGCAGCGAGTGATTGAAGATGGGCACGATGTGTTTGCGTCAATGATTAATCAATAAAACAGTTGGCTACTTTCGCACAGCGGTGATAATGTGGCGGGCGTCGTTGGTGCCGAGTGTGGCGTCGTAATTGCCGGCGCAGGTCATGATGGAGAGGCTTTCACTGCCGTAGGTTTTGGAGATGATGCTGGTCATGGAGGGGTTTTGTTTGCAAGGCTCTTTGTTGTTGATACAGTTATAACCGATGTTTATATATGAATATTCCAAATGCACTGTATATGCAATTTCTGAACCGTTGCCCAAGATTAATTTAATCTCCGCACCGTCCGCGATTTGCCCCAATTTGCCAAAAATGTTGGCTTTGTTGTGCCCATAAATGAAGGTGTTGCCGCCCGCGTTCACGTTTTTGTTGCCATATTTGGACGGAGCGAGGAACGCCGGCACATCGTTTGGAGTGTTCATTGAGGTGCCGTTCAAAGCCTCTTTTTGGATACACTTGTCAATGCCCAAAGTTTCGATAATAATGCGCACCGGTTCGTCGGCGTTTCCGGCGCATTTTGTGGCAGTTTTGGTCTTCGCAATGCTTTTTATGCCAGAGTTTGCGGTAATTTCAACCGTTTTTTGCTCCATTTCCGCCATTTTTTCCTTTTCTGGAATGGTCGGAATGCCGGTGGCAGTATCAGTGGTCCCAATTGCGTCATAATCGGAAGCCGCCACAGCCAATTGATGTGTGGCATTGACAACAAGCACAAAAAACATTGTACAAATACATAAACCGCTCAATATGTGATATAAAAACCTCTTCATAATAACTAAAAAGGAGGCAAAATCAAAGATCTGCCTCCAAAATCTCCCTTGTGTTATATAATTGCATTATACCACACATGCTTAAAAAAGTCAATAGAAAATGCCAAAATTGTATCCGCCCGCCACACATCCTGCACCCCATCCACTAAACTAAGTGGAAAAATGCCAAAATTGGGCAATAAGACCGGTAAGGAAGTTGCAAAACGATTAGCGGGAGGTTATGCGCGACAAAATCTCAAAAATTTTCCTATATGCAAGTCTTGACGTTTGTGTTAAAATGAAAAGCATGGAACCAAAACTAAACGAACAATCAGAAATAATACCAGCTGAGCAGCCAGAGACTTTGCCAACTGGGCAGTCGGAAATACCACCCGCCGAACAACCAGAGACCCCGCCAGCCGAACAGCCAGAGGTTTTGTCAGCCGAGCAGCCGGAAACCCTGTCGGCCGCTTCGGGGAATATTAGTCCAAAAACCAAAACGCAAGATATTATTTCGCTGGGGCAAGAAGTTTTGTCAGTGGTGGGCGATTATCTCACCGACGGCATGCAGGAAACCGTCGTCAAAGACATCCAAAGGCTGATTGAACAGCAAGGCAGCTCAGTCTCTGAGTTGAGGAAAAACGGCAATTTGCCGGCCGAGGTGGCAAAAAAGAGCGAGGCACTACTAAGAGGGCGCCAAGTAGATGTGGGGGGTTTGACCATCAAACAAACGGGGCAGCTATACGATTTTGTGATGGAGACTACTGAGGAGGCGCGGTACGGAAAAGGTGTCCGTTTGTACGGTTTGTTGTCGAAAGCAGTAAGCTACGACGAAACGCGCGCGCGGGATTCTTATGCCAAAATTGGTCGGCGACGGTTTGGTGAAACGCCAGAATATGGCGCTTATGACAATGCAGATGAGTTTGATCGGAGGGGCTATCGCCGCGATAAAGTCAGGATGACCGGCATTCGCGAGCGTTATTCTGAACTGCGATATAGATTTGAAGGCAAAGGTTCGAGTGCGGGCTGGTCGGATAAATACCGAGACCTTGACGAGTTTAGTCGGCGGATTGGTGAAGTTACCGCACGGCATAAGTCTAACATGGAAATGGATGACACACTAACAGATGACAATACTGATATGATGCATGATAGAGATTTGGAGTGGGCGGTTGATAAATATGACGAAGAAGAGGATTACAGTGCGGAATATGATGAAAACGAGGACTTGGTCTATGGCATTTTTACAGAAAATGACTTGGCTTTTGCGGAAGAGGAGATTGAATTAAGGAGCGATATCGGCAGTTCGGCGACAAACGATTTGCACACTGAGCGGTTGCGCGAAGTCTATACCAGCGGAGGAGTTTCCGATTTGGTTGACCAGCTTGATGTGGATTATATTGAAGAGGTGATTGGTGAAAATCGGTTGACAGCCAAGTCGGCGGTGGCTTTGGGGTACGGAGCGTTAACCCGTGCAGTGAAGACACATAGCATGAATAGCGTCAAAATTAATGAGCTGGCGCGTAAGGTGCATGCGTTGACTCGACAATTATTGAACATTAGTGGTGATAGAAGTCAGAAGATAGAAGAGAAGTACGAAAGTCGTGGTGAAGCCACTTGGGTGCGAGTGAATCGTGGTGTTAATAATTCCAAAAAGATTGACGATTTGTTGCAATATACACAGGAGCTGACGGTTTTGCTGAGTTTGCAAACTGACGAGCATAGCGTTTTGCTGACTGGCGGAGATAATGGAGAAACAGACTCATAATAACGAACTTATAGATGAGACGCCGGATTCTGCAAAAGAGCAGGAAAAGTCTGGGGATTCTCAACCGGAGATGTCGTTCAAGCAAGAGGAGTTTTTGGAGTTGATTGACTCGGAGGTTTTGTTACCCAGAGAATGGGGGGTTTCGGAGCGTCCAAAGATAAGTTATTTTGGGATTGTTTCAGAAGACGGTGTGTTGGCGTTTGGTGCGGAGGGGCGCAAAATGGCGCATGAGGTGATGGCGGACGACGACGCGGGGAATATCCGCGAGGCAAGCGCTAAGTGGGAGGAGATATTTGGGGCTGAGATATTGAAGGTCGAAATTGCGGATAACCAAAAAAGTATTGACAAGCGACGTGAACGGGAATTGGCAAAAGTGGCGGCTGAGAAAAAGCATGCATTGAGGATGAGAAAGCAGGATAAAGCGACGCAAGACGCGGAGTTTCGCAACTTTATGCTAAGAAGGGGTTGGCATTACGACGAGAAGCTTAAGTATTTGGATGAGCGAGCGCCATACGGATTGACTGGTCCGCCGGATTTTGCCAACCAATTGAAGCCCCCTAACTATTATCAAAGATGGCTGAAGCAGCTGTTTGCTTCAATCAATAGGAAATTAGATCCCAGTGAAGAGAATAATGATGGCACTCATAAAAGAACTGTGGTCATAAAGCGGAATGCAGCGGGTAAGGCGATAGCATGGGAGTACAAGCGAGTCGGCTATACGATAGAAGAACTGGCTGAAGAAATGGTGAAAAAAATGGAAAAAGTGAAAGACGTTCGACCAGAGCTTGAGCGGATGATGGAGGAAATAACGCAGTATGTTACCGTCCGAAATGAATACGAAAAAAGAAAGGACAATTGGCTGAGTGGACTTTTTGCAATTAGCCTCTCGAGCAGTTCTGCTTTTAATGAGGTTGAGCGTGTCAATCGGCATTTCGAAAAGGCGCTGAAGAAAGAGAACGCCGCAAGCGAAAAGAACGTGACGGCGAAAATTGTGGAGTACAAAAAGCAATTATGCGAAGTGGTGCTTGGCAATATGCCAACGGATGAGACTTATGTGTTGCCAACTGGAATTGTGGCTTATCGGAGTGGCGAGAAGATTTTGGGTGTGGCACCAGTGTTTGATGAGGGTGTTGTGGAAACGAGCGATGCTAAGTATCTCAACGCGTGGCAAACGTCTTGGAAAACATATGTCAACCAGAACCTGAAACATGATACGGCGAAGTTGGCGCGTGGTGTCAATAAGCAGATGGAGTCAAAGGGCGCGCCAAGTCTCGGCAAAGAGTTGTTCAATAAATATGACGTGCAATATGATGACAGGTTGATAGACGAAGAGACGGGGCATTTCCCGCCGAATATTGATGCGTATGACCGAAAGGCTTTGGGGCAGTTTTTGGATGAATACGGCAACTTTATCGACGCTGTGAAATATAGCGATGTTGAGCCGCGCTTTAAGAAAAGTATTGGCGACTGGCGCGAGGCGTTGGCGAACAATGTGCGGGAGACAAGCCCGACCATGCCGCCGCTAGTGCGGGGTGCATTTTTGGCGAGCAATCGCGGCTTGGTGATAAATCTGGATGCAGTACCCGCTGATATGGGTGCTGATGTTGACGTTTTTGGGATGGCAACACAAGCCGCCATTTGGGAAAACATGGACGAGCGCACGAGGGAAAGCTATTTTGAGATGTGGGGAAAGCGGCTGAATGTGGGGCAGGCAACGTTCGTCAAACTGTTCGGCAAGTTTGTGTATAACGCCACGCGAGTCCAAGAAGTGATGGCGCGGGTTTTGTTCTTCAACCAGTTTGCAAAATGGCAAAAAGGCGAGCTGGATGATGGGGATGGGAAGGATTTTTTTGACAAGTTGGCACAGAACTTCAAGCGTCCGGTGGAAAATGTGTAATAAATTATATAGCAACATCATGAGGCGTTTGTTGCTATTTTGTTACCGCTCGTGTTAGAATAAGCTCAAACATTATCAATAGGAGGTGTCATGAATCAAGAACCAGCCAACGGCAACACGGAAATCGGGGGCGGCAACGCGGGGTTTGGAGGGGGTGGTCCAGCACCTGAAACAACAGCGAATATTTTTGGCGACGCTCCTAACCAGCCTCCCGCCACCCCGAAAAAAGACAAAAAAGGGTTGATTATCTTGATTGTGGGGCTGTTTGTGATTCTTTCAGTCACCGCTGTGGCTTGTTGGTTCATTTTGAAACCAACCGACGACAACATTACTACCACCCAAACAGAAACCGTGAGTGGCGACCCCATTTTCACCAAAGACGACTATCCGCGTGTTGACGCCTCCACCGCCACTCAGCCTCTGGCGGTCGCTTATTACAACAACTTTACCGGCGAAAAATCCATTATCGCCGACTTTGATTTCACGAAAACTCATGAAGCTTATGTCAGGCTCATCAACGGCGAAGCCGACCTTATCCTTGTCACGCAACCCTCCGCCGACGAGCAAAACCTTGCCAAAGAAAAAGGCGTGGAACTGCAAGTCACCCCTGTCACGAACGAGGGTTTTGTGTTCTTTGTCAGCTCCGCTAACCCCGTCGACAACCTCACGACCGACCAAGTTCAAAAGATTTACACAGGTGAAATCACCAACTGGAAAGAGGTCGGCGGCAACGATCAAGCGATTTTGGCTTATCAGCGCCCCGAAAACTCTGGCTCTCAGACCGGCATGCTGGAGCTTGTGATGAAAGGCAAAAAAATGGCTCCGCCACTCACGGAATCCCTCAGGGTTTCATCTATGGAGGCCATTATTGACGCCGTGTCGAGTTATGAAACTTCCAACTCCGACGCGGGCATTGGCTACTCATACTATTATTACGCAACTACGATTTATCAAAACATCGATAAAAACACTGCCGACGGCGTTAAGTTGCTCGCCATCGACGGTGTCAAGCCCGAACCGTCCACCATAAAATCCAAAACTTACCCCTTTCAAACCTCATATTTCATCGTCACGACCGACCAAACCAGCGAAAACACTCAAAAATTGAAAGAAGCCATGCTGTCAAAGCGTGGTCAACAGGTGGCAGAGGAGGCGAAATATGTCCCAGCCAACTGACCACCCCAAAATAACCGTCAAAATGGTCCTGATTATTCTCGGCGCGACGCTTTTGGTCGCCATCGGTTTGGTCACGACTTTGTTGGTGACGCGGCAAAAACCCGAAACCGTCGCTAATAACAACCATGAACGGACTCTTGCCGAAAATCCCGCTTATGACGAAAGCGAGCTGGGGATTGCCAGCCTTGCTGAGATGTATGATGTTGCTCCGTTGGAATATGCTGACCCCCCATACTTCACTCAAGCGGAGGGCGTTCCGGATAAGTTTATTGGCGGACTGATTGATAAGGAAGTTGAGAATAAACTTAACGAAGAGATGAGAGCAGCTTGCCAGGAGTTTGTCAGCCAAAACCCAGACGAAACTTCATATTATTGTCGTGCCACCACCAGTTTTGGAGACGTCGTGCCATTCTCAATGCTTTCTTATGATAGTGCTTATAACTATGAATACAAAGGCGCTAACTTCCGGCTGGACACTGGCGAAAAAATCACTTTCAATGACCTTTGGACTACTGAAGCTAATGTGGCTGGGATTATAGCTCACGCTTTTCACGAGGATTTGCGACTTGACATTAGCCATTGCGAGGTCATGGGCGACGAAGGCTGCGACTCGTTATTAAGCAAAACTGAGGAAGACATCGAGGCCGACACTTTATCGGCGGTGAACGAATACTTGGCAAAGGGCGATGAGGTTGACTTTAACTTTGGCGTAGATTACGCAACTCTTACGCTTGGGGGCAGAAATTTCGACATATATTTTGAACTCTATCACGAAAATGTAGCAATTTATAAACGGTTCAAGTCAAAAACCAACCTCTATGAAACCGAGCCGTCCCTGAAAGCTTTTGTGCTGACGACGGGATTTGATTATGTTAACGGGTTGGTTGCCGATAATGTCTTCATGGAAGTTAGTTTTCCTTATGAATATAGATCAGATAGCAGTTCAGCACAAAATGCAGTTCGGAATAAATGGAAGGAATATCTTGACAATATAGTAAAGTCTGCCACCGCTGAGTATTCCAAAGACAAGGACAATATGTATGTTGTGATGGCTGGTTATGGGGCATTCACCAATCACCCGTCATACTCAGAGGAGTTGGGTGCGACTTCCTATGAAGACAAAAATGCATTCATCATAAACTCTCATATCTTGGTTGCCAACACGTCAATGGACAAATACCACGAACAGGGTGGGCTTGAGGTCATAGCCAAGGATCAGCGCACTCCAAAAATTGAGGTTTGGTTCAGTTTCCCTGATAGCTGGGGCATATGGGATTATAATGACTATGAGAATGACTGGGAGTGGCTCAATGGCACGAGAAAGACCTTCACGCCGCCCGAACCCGTCGTGATTGACGCAAACGGCAATCTCCCCGCAGGTTATTGTGAAAAATACAATACTTTTGTGCATGATTTTGTGAAAAAAGGCACATATAAAGACCAAACTACCTATACTGCTACCGGTTCAACCACCAAATGGTACCAAGTCAAGGATGATTGCACTTTGGTTGAGGTGGATGAATAGGCAGGGCGGGGTTTGAATTGCCACAAGCACATTCTCCGAGATTTTTGAGATTTGCTTATGGTAAAATTGTTCAGGTTTTGGTAAAATAACAATATGGAAACGGTGGGAAAGATTAAAAGACGAGTGGCGGTGGCGGATTATTTGGCGGTGGCGCAGATTTTTTTGCGCGATAATTTTCTTTTGGCGCGGTCTTTGAGTTTTGGCGACATCAAACCGCGTCTTTTGGGGCATTTTGGCACTTGTCATGGGATTAGTGTGGCTTATGCCAACCTCAAAGCTTGGCGGGAGGCGAATGAAGTCAAGGATTTCAAGTTTGTTTTGGGCCCCGGTCACGGTTTTCCGGCTTTGCAGGCGAACTTGTTTTTGGACGGCGAGCTTTTGAAATATTATCCGGAGGCGACTTTGGATGAGCGGGGTGTGGCGTTCATCGCGCGGAAGTTTTCGGCGCCAATGGGTTTTCCCAGCCATGCCAGCCCCATGACCCCCGATGTGATTTTGGAGGGTGGCGAGTTGGGATATTCTTTGGGCACGAGTTTTGGCGCGGTTTTGAACGCTCGCGAACGGGTTGTGGCTTGTTTGATTGGCGACGGCGAGATGGAAACAGGGAGTGCGCTTGCGGCGATGAATCTCAACAAACTCATCTCACCGGTTACTAATGGTATAGTACTCCCCATTTTGCACCTTAACGGCTATAAGATTTCCGGTCCGACGATTTATGGGCGGATGAGCGACAAGGAACTTCGGGATTTGTTGAAAGGCTTTGGATATGAGCCGTATTTTATTGACGGTGAGAAAACGGCGGATTTTCAGGAGATGTTGCGCGAGATTTGGCGGGTTTATCAGACCATCAAGCGGGGCGTGGAGCAGCGGTTGCCGTTTGTGGTGATGAAAACTGAGAAGGGTTTTGGCGCGCCGGAAATTGTGCACGGCGAAAAGGTGGCGGGGAATTATCTCAGCCATCAGGTGCCTTTGCCGAATGCGGGGACGGATGAATCGGAGCTGAAAATGTTGGAGAAATGGTTGCGGTCGTACAAGTTTGTGGTGGAGGATTTGGCATGAACGAGATGACGAAAATTGACCAAGTGGAGGGTTTGGCATGAGAATTGAATGGATTGACCCAAGCGAACCGACCGCGAGTTCGGCGCGGCGAATTGGGGAGGTTTTGCGTGACGAGTTGGCGAAAGATCCGGATTTTCGGGTGTTTTCGCCGGATGAAACCACGTCGAACAAGTTGGACGCGGTGTTTGAGGCGACCGACCGCGCGTGGTTGCGACCTCTGAAAGATTGGGACAAATACATGTCGCCAAACGGGCGAGTGACGGAGCTGTTGAGCGAGAACACTTTGTTTTCGCTTTTGCAAGGCTATACTTTGACTGGCCGCAGGGGCATGCTCGCGAGTTATGAGGCGTTTTTGCCGATTGTTGCTTCGCAGGTTGACCAGTATTTGAAGTTCCTCAGTCAATCTGTGAAAATCAAGTGGCGAAAGGCGGTGCCGGCGCTGAATATTTTGTCCACGTCGGTCGGTTGGCGGCAGGATCACAACGGTTTTTCGCACCAAAACCCCAGTTTTATCACCAATTTGTTGATGAAGCCGAGCGGGTTGGCGAATTGTTTGTTCCCGATTGACGCGGAGGCGAGTCGGGCGGCGATGGAGTTTGCCCTGCATGCGGAAAATGTTGTAAATCTTACAACATTTAGCAAAACTGACGAACCGCAGTGGATTGATTCCAATCATGCGGATTTTCAGCTTGCGAACGGTGGCGCTTCGATTTTTCAGTTTGCTTCGGATGAACACCCGCAAATTATTTTGACAGCGGCGGGCGATTTGGTGAGCAAGGAGGTGTTGTTTGGCATGGATATGGCGCGCGCAAAATTGCCGGAAATCCGCCTCAGGTTCGTGGGCATTGCAGCGTTGTCGTTTGACGCGCTTGGCACGACCGAGCGCCGGATGTCGCAGTCCAAGTTTGACGAAATGTTTCTGGAAGCTCCGCCGATTATCGCCAGTTTTCACGGTTATGCGGACACTCTGAAAACGATTCTTGGCAATTATACGAACAGCGCGCGGCTGGCGGTGGGCGGATTTTTGGAGCGCGGTTCGACGACCACGCCGCTGGATATGATGGTGCAAAACGAAGTCAGTCGTTATCATATTGCGATGAAAATATTTGAAAAAGCCAAAGAACTTGGTATAATTGATGAGGAAAAGCGCGCGCAGTTGACGCTGGAGATGAAGGCGGAGATTCGCGACCACTTGCAATATATAAGAGAAAACGGTATTGACCGAGAAAAGGATAATTCATGCAAAATGAAAAAGAAAAATTAATTTTGGTGGCGAACCCAGGCAGTTCCAGCCGCAAATATGCTTTGTATCACGGCACGGATTTGTGGGTGTCGATGCATTTTGAATATGAGGACGGCAAGATTATTTGTACCGGTCGGGATGCGGAGGGCAACGAGCGGCGGATTGACCAGAGTTTTAACAATTTCACGGAGGCGACTTTGAAACTCAAGCACATTTTGGTGGAGTTGGGGGCGCTAGAGCCGTCGCAACACATTGATATTTTGACGATTCGGGTGGTGGCGCCGAGCGATTACATGACTGAACACCATGTGGTGGATGAGGAGTTTTTGGCGAAAATTGACGAGGTGGAGCCCAAGGCGCCGTTGCACATTCCGGTGTTGGCGCAGGAGATTGTGGCGTTCAAGCAGGCGTATCCGCGACTGAAGATTGTGGCGGTTTCTGACAGTCAGTTTCACACGACCAAGCCGTTGTCGCGCCGTTATTACGCGATTGACCCCAATTTGGCGGACAAGTTGGAGATTCGGCGGTATGGTTATCACGGGCTGTCGGTGGCGTCGGTGGTGCGGACGATGGAGGCGGAAAAGATTTTGGCGAAAAAGATGGTGGTTTGCCACGTGGGCAGCGGGTCGTCGGTTTCGGCGGTGGAGGACGGCAAGTCGGTGGACAACACGATGGGGTTTTCGCCGCTTGAGGGCGTGATGATGGCGACGCGCAGCGGTTCGATTGACGTGGAGGCGGCGCTGGATATCAAGCGCGAGATGCAGTTCAAGACGGATTTGGAATTGTCGCAGTTTTTGAACAAAAAATCCGGTTTTTCCGGCATGACGGGCAGCGACGATTTGCGTGAGGTTTTGAAAATGCGCGAGAATGGTGACGGCAATGCTAAGTTGGCGTACGACGTGTTTATTTATCGGTTGCAGACCGCGATTGGACAGATGGCGGCGAGTCTTGGCGGGATTGACGCGTTGGTGTTTGCGGCGACGATTGGCGAGCGCAGCGACATTATGCGGGCGGATGTTGTGAAGAATCTGGAGTTTTTGGGCTTTCGGCTGGATGAGTCGAAAAATGCGGCGGGGCTGGACGGCAAAATCACGACCAATATCGGCAGCGACCTTTCGAAGCCGGTTTATGTGGTGCGGACTGATGAGACGGATGAGATGATCCGGGAGGCTTTGGAGTTGGTGGGGGAGTAGGAATTTTGTTACGGACGAAAAGCTACTAATAGATAATAAAAAGTAACTGAAGGTTAAAATGACAAATAGCAAGTTCGACCAAGACAAGATTATCGGTGAGATTTGCCGGAACTATCTTGAGCGTTGCCCCGAACACAAAAGACGCTTGTCGATGGCAATGGAGCAAGTGCAAAAAGATGAAAATCTGGCGAGTCGGAAGAACTTTGTTGGGCATTTTACAGCGTCGGTTTTTGTGGTGAACCAGAAGAATCGCAAAGTTCTTTTGTTGGAGCACAAAGCGCTTGGCAAGATGTTGCAACCGGGCGGGCACATTGATGTTGGGGAAACGCCCTTGCAGGCTGCCTTGAGGGAGCTATGGGAAGAAACTGGCACTAATCACACCGACTTGAAGCCTCGCAACATGGTGCCCAGAGATAAAAATATCCCGTTTGATATTGATACGCATTTGATACCAGAAAACAAAAAGAAGAACGAGCCGAAACATTATCACCATGATTTGCAGTATTTGTTTGTTGCTGATGACGAAAAGGAGGTGGTTTTGCAAAAATCTGAATCGAATGCTTTTTGCTGGACAGATTGGCAAGATTTTGTCAGGCGTGATTATTTCAAGAGGGCGGCTGAAAGGATTGAGGGGTTGGTTTTTGGTCGTTTGGAGGGCTTGCCCGCCGCACGTTGACCATGTGCAGATGTCGTTGCTGTAGAAGTATTCGCTTGAGCTACTACTCCAACTGGGCGAAATAAGGGGACGGTTCTCCTCATCTATTCAGGGACACACCATAAATAAAAGAAATATTTTTTCATAAGTGTAAAATTGTTTTCGTTCTGATATAAAATAAGAACTGTCCCCAACTGGATGAGGAGAGTCGTCCCTTGAGAGCTCAATCTCATTGGTGCGATTTTTGAGGTCAATGCTCAACCCAAACCGCTCTTTCTTGGGGAACTTTTCTAGCAGTGGATAAGAGTAATCCAACAGCCAACCGGTTTCTTTGTATTAGTTGCCATACAGATTTTTGGTCGGTCTGGTCGCCTGCACCAGCGACCCCAACCGTTTCTTTTCCGACTTTTTCATGTTGATACCCAACCGAATTGCCCTTCCCCGCTCTTTGGTTTTTCCCGCCTCTTTTTCTTTTTCGGATGTTTCGGCAATTTTTGTAGATTGCAAATTTTCGCCCCTGTTGAGGGTCGGACCTTGCTGTTATTTAGTACGAAATTGTCCGATGAATACTTACAGAGCGCTATAAAATCATAGCACAGTGAGGTTTGAGCCGTTATAGAGCAATTTTTTGATTGGTGTTTTGTCGATTATTACTTTGATGAGTTCCATAGTGATTATTGTACCACGAATTTCCACGTTTCGACAGCTCAGCATCCGCAAAATGCAGGAGAGGCTTGCTCCAGAACCCAAAAAAACCAACCAAAAATCAAGACTGATTCTTCACAAACGGTTCCACTCCCTCGGGCAGATAGGATTTGTCCAAGTGGAAGCCGGCTTTCCATTTTTGCCCCTTGCCGAAGCCCAAATCTTTCATCAACTTCGTGGGGGCGTTGCGTAGCCAGATTGGCACGGGGAGGTGGGGCGTTTTTTCGGCGATGCTTTGTGCTTTCATCCAATAATCATAGCTTTCGCGCGATTTTTTGGCTTTCGACAGTGCCACCACCACGTGGCTCAAAATGATGCCGGACTCCGGCATGCCGATTCTTTCCACTGCCATGAACGCGTTCAGTGCCAGCCCCAGCGCGCCGTTGCCTGCCAGCCCGACATCTTCGGAGGCAAAAATCACCATGCGCCGCGCCACAAACTTGGGGTCTTCGCCGGCTTGCAGCATGCGCGCCAAATAATACAGCGCCGCGTCCACGTCGCCGCCACGCATGGATTTGATGAACGCCGAAATTACGTCGTAGTGCATGTCGCCCTTTTTGTCATAACCCGGCACGATTTTTTGCGCGGCTTGTTGCACGGTTTCGACCGTCACTTTGTCGGCGAGGTTCAGTGCCAGCTCCAAGTTGGACAGCCCAATCCGCGCGTCGCCACCAGCCAACTCCGCCAGATAATCAATGGCGGTTTTGTTGACGCGCTTGGTCTCGCCGAGCAGTTTCAGCGCACGTTTCAAGGTTGTGGCAATTTCATCTTTGCTCAGCCGGTGCAAAACCAGCACCCGCGATCTTGAAAGCAGCGGTGAAATCACTTCAAAACTCGGATTTTCAGTGGTCGCGCCAATCAAAGTAATCAGTCCAGACTCCACGTGCGGCAAAAAAGCGTCCTGTTGTGCCTTGTTGAAACGATGGATTTCGTCCACGAACAACACTGTACGCACGCCGATTGCCCAATTTTGACGTGCTCTTTCCACGATTTTTTCCACATCTTTTTTGCCCGACGTTACCGCCGAAATCTCAATAAAATCCGCGTTCAACTCATTTGCCACAATCCGGCTGAGTGTAGTTTTGCCGGTGCCTGGCGGACCCCAGAAAATCAGATTGACCGGTTCCTTTTTTTCGATAATGCGCGTCAGGATTTGGTTTTCGCCAATCAAGTGCGTCTGCCCAATCACCTCACTTAGTTTCGTGGGGCGTACTTTTTCAGCTAGCGGAATCTTATTCATTGTGATATATTGTATCACAAAGAGGAGGAAACATGGAAATAACAATAACATTGGTCATCTTAGTGGTATTTTTTATACTGTCGGGAATCAGGATTATCAACCAATATGAAAGGGGAGTCATCTTGACGTTGGGCAAGTTCAGCGGCATGAAAAATCCGGGACTTCGGATCATCATCCCGATTATCCAAAGAATGATAAAAGTCGACGTGCGCACCACGCCGATTGACGTGCCAAAACAAGAGGTCATCACGCGCGACAATGTGACCGTGAATGTGGACGCGATTGTGTATTTTCGGGTGATTGATTCCGCCAAGGCGATTTTGGAGACCACGAATTATGTTTATGCCACTTCGCAATTTGCTCAAGCCGCTTTGCGGGACGTGACGGGCAATTTTGAGTTGGATGATCTGCTCAGCAAGCGCGACGAAATCAGTCAACAAATCAAAGAAATTGTGGATATGCAGACTGACAAATGGGGGATTGATGTGGAAAACGTGAAGTTGCAAAACATTGAACTGCCGAACGACATGAAGCGTGCGATGGCAAAACAAGCCGAAGCCGAACGCGAACGACGCGCCGTCATCATCTCGGCGGAGGGTGAAAAAGCCGCTGCGCAAGCCATCGCCGACGCTGCCTCGCTACTCGCCAACACTGCTGGTGGCATCAGTGTGCGCACCTTGCAAACTCTGGAGAAAATCTCCACTGAGCCGTCGCAGAAAACCATTATCGTGGTGCCATCCGACCTCACCAACACCATTTCGCAAGTGGTGAAGTCATAAAAGATTCAAAATGTAGATAGATTTTTTGGCAAAAACCTTGCGCTGTTGGGATATACGGGCTATAATATGCTTATGTTATTGTGGAGTAAGTTAAGGAGGATTTTGTTACGCGTGGGGGCGTGGGTGGCTGACGTGCGGAAACCTCTCTCTCTCTCTCTCTCTCTCTCTTGATAGCTCGTCCAAAAAACCTCAACTATATTTCAGGAGCTTGTTGGCATGAAGCTCTCTCTTAACCAACAACGTTTTTTTCGTCGCCTCCAATGGGTTTATGCTGGTTTCCTACTAATCTGGTTCTTATGGTCTACCGCTGTTCTCGTGTGCTCATTTATCAACCCCACAAGTGGTGCCACCGGTCTTAACCTTGCCACAACACCAACCCTATCAATGAGCACCGTTAATGCCAATATCTCCCTCTCCCCCAACCCTTTCGCTAACGAAGGTGTTGCTTCTACTTCTAGCACCGTAACTCTCACCACTAACGTTTTTACTGGCTATAACCTAACCCTTAGCACCAACAGTACTAATGACAATGGTCTAGTGCCACAGAACGTTGGTAGCCCCACCCCGCTCCACACTATACCTATTGCTGCCATAGGCAATGGCACAACTACTGGCACTATCACTAATCCAATTGTGCTTACAAACAATACGTGGGGGTTTGCCATACCCAAAGTTGCCTCATCCTCACCAACTAATACTATCATCAACAATTTTGACACCGCTTATACCACTCCAAAACCCAATACCACCAGTAAATGGGCAAGTGTCCCCAAGCAGGGTAGTCCAGTCACAATCAAGAACACGGCGCAAGCTGCTAGTAATGACTCTACTATAGTTTATTATGCTGCCAAAGTAGGAGCAGACCTCCCTCCCGACGAATATAAACAAACCATTATGTACACTGCCACAGCAAACACAGATATTGGGAACATTCCAGCTCCGACCATTATCTCCATTACGCCAAACCAAGGACCGACCACAGGAAACACAAACATCACTATAGTTGGGACAAATTTTACCAAATACGACCAGTCAATCACTACAAGCGTGACCATAGGTGGCAAGGTGTGTAACAATGTTCAAATTTCATCAAATACCCCATCGGGACAAAGCCCTAGCCAAGACACTATTACTTGTATAACACAAGATAATACAGTAGGAAAAAAGAACGTCACTGTAGCCACATGGAGTAGTGGGAGCCCCGCCGTTAATGGAGATGATGTGGGGGAAACTGGGTTTACCTATGTACAGCTACCAGTCGTTACTAGTGTTAGCCCTAATCAGGGGGTAACAGAAGGAGGTACGGTTATTACTGTCGCAGGCACCGGTTTTGGTCTGTATTCGTTAAACGGGTACGAATACACCACTTGTGGGTCGTACCAAACTTTCACTGCTAACGTAAATGGAGACTATAAGCTTGATGTTTATGGTGCACAGGGCGGGACAGCTAGTTCCAAGACTGGTGGTAAGGGTGGCTTTTCAACTGGGAAGGTAGCCTTGAACGTTGGTGATGTTTTGTATGTTTACGTCGGCTGTGCTGGTAGCACGGGTTCAGCTGGTGGGTGGAATGGTGGCGGTGGAGCAGCTAGCACGACATCATCCGGCACTGGTGGCGGGGCTTCGGACATTCGTTTGGTTGCGAACGCTAGCCCTACTAACCTCACTTCACTGCAAAGTCGTATCATTGTGGCTGGTGGTGGTGCGGGGTCTGGGCAAGATTCTTGCGCTACAGCCATAACCGGTTATGGTGGGGGCGAAACCGGTGGTGGGGGCGCAAGTCAAGGCGATTGTGGCACGCAAGCTGGTGGCGGCACTCAATCGGCTGGTGGAGGGGGCGGTGTTTATGGTAGCACAACTGGCGCGGCTGGGCAATTTGGGATTGGTGGTACGGCTATTAATGCTAGTT
>JAISOF010000031.1 GCA_031275815.1 Candidatus Nomurabacteria bacterium | reverse complement strand
TACTACAACAACGATGTCTGCACCTACCAAACCTGTGGTGGCCAAGCCCTCCACGAAACCAAAACCGTCCAGTCGGTTTCGTCCGATACTCAGTCGTGGGGCTCGGACTACTCGTACTTCGTGAATTCGAGTCTCCCGTGGTTTCCACGAGGTGGGAATGCCAATGATGGCTCGAATGCCGGGTTGTTTTATTCCCTCAGATACCTTGGCAATGCCGACTACCACGACGGCTTTCGGGTAGTGGGGGGCGGCTTTTAGGGCTTGGCTGGTTAGTTTCCCAAGGACATAAAATCAATTTCTCAACTTCTCTAAAAAACACTTCGTCCCCCTATTCTCAAAAAAGCTACCAAAAAATCCGGAGAAGAAACGGTTGGAGCGCTGTACCTTAGCGAGTTTTGCGGCCAGTTAGTTATTTCTTGCAAAAAGTGTAGCATAACCGCACTTTTTGCTGGCAAAAAGTGTTTTTTGGGTATTGTTGCATAATTATCACCCCGTCAAAGAGTACGTTTCGCGTCAAATCGGTTAAGGTGTGGGCACCCCACACCCTTCAGCCTTAACCGATTTGGCTACACTCGGCGAACAGCAAAGCCTCTTTGACAGGGGCGATAATTATGCAACAATGCATGTTTTTTGTTAATAATTTGAAGATTTCGTCAGACTGTGCTAAAATACAAAGCATGAAGATTGCGATTTTGGGCTTTGGCGTGGAGGGGCGGTGCGCTTTTGAGTATTTTTCTAGGCGGCATCCGGAGGCGGAGATTGAAGTTTTTGACCAAGCGCGGGTGGAAAGTAATGTTGTAAAAATTACAACAATCAGGGATTTCGTGGGGATGGATTTTTCGGATTTTGATTTGGTGATACGCTCGCCGTCCATCCGTCCGGACAGGATTAAGGCGCGGAACTTGTCGTCAATGACTGCTCAGTTTTTCCAGAAGTGCCCCGCCAAAATCATTGGTGTGACCGGCACCAAAGGCAAGGGGACGACCTGTTCTCTGATCAAGTCGATTTTGGAAAGGGCGGGCAAAAAGGTCTGGTTGGTGGGCAATATCGGCGTGCCGGCTTTGGAAGTTTTGGATGAAATTGCGGACAACGATATTGTGGTGTATGAGCTCAGCAGCTTTCAACTTTGGGACTTGAAAAAATCACCGCAGGTCGCGGTTGTGGTGCATATTGAGTTGGATCACCAAGACGTGCACAAAAGTTTTGACGAATATTTGGCGGCAAAGAGCAATATCGCTTTGTGGCAAGATCGCAATGGCAAAATTGTTTTTGACAGTTCAAACGACCACGCGGTTGCCATCGCCGCGCAAAGTGTGGCGCGAAAAGCGCCGTATCCGAACCGTGATTTGGCGCATGTGGAAAATGGAGCGTTTTATTATGGGCTGAAGGAGCTTTGCCCGACGTCGGTGTTGAATATTTTGGGCGCGCACAATGTCATGAACGCTTTGGCGGCGATTTCGGCGGTGGCGGATTGGACGTTGGATGAGGTGGCGATAAGGGATGGCTTGCACGATTTCACGGGTTTGCCGCACCGACTGAAGTTTGTTGACGAGGTGGACGGCGTGGGCTATTATGACGATTCCATTTCCACCACAGCGGGCAGCACCATTGCCGCCATCAAATCTTTTGACCGTCCCGAAATCCTGATTTTGGGCGGCTCTCCCAAAGGCGCGGATTTTGGCGAGTTGGCGCAAACTGTCAAAGACTATCGCGTGAAGTGGGTGGTGTTGATTGGCGAAGAAGCCGTGCGGCTGGAGCAAGCTTTGAATGCAGTGCATTATCGCAAAATCACCAACCTTGGCACCGCAAAAACCATGCGCGAAATCGTGCTGGAAACCAAAAAGCGCGCTGAACGCGGCGATGTGGTGCTGTTGTCACCGGCCTGTGCCAGTTTTGGCATGTTCAAAAATTACGCCGACCGTGGCGACCAGTTTATTCAGGCAGTGCAGGGGCTATCTTCATAAAAAACCAAATCAGCGTCCGAGCATAGCGTATTTTCAAAAACGGGCGAGAGCGCGATTAATCCAGTTGGCGCCGTGAAGTAGTTTTCTGGGTGGCAATAACCTCCGACCTCATCCCGTCACTGCTGGTCTCGCACACCAAAATACTGGACGCCATTCTCGGCGCGCGGTGAATCATTTTGGAGGGGCGCTTTCATATAGATAGCGAGAATTATTCCCCGATATCTCCAGTAGTTCCTTAAAGAACCAGCCCCGACATTTTCAAGAAAACTACCATTTTTGAGATAAATGTGATATAGTATGACAAAAGATAGTTTTACAGGTGGGCGGTCGGTAAAAAGCTCCTTAATAACTTATTCTCGGGGAAACAAGGAGGTGGAAAATGATTATTATTGCGTGTTTGGCTGTATTCTTAGCGATTGAGCTCGGGCTGTTCTTTCTTAAGCTCAATAATATCTACAAATTTCTTATACGTACGATCGTGGTGTTGGTTGTGTTACTATTTGCGCTTGTGATAGCGTGGTTCATTATCGAGGCCACTAGCGACGAAGACATGACCGAGCTCGTGGAAAGCACGACAGTTCAAATTTACCAGGATGAGGGTGGCGCTTTTGTGTTCGGTGACGACGCTGCGCCTTTCGTGGAGGTCAGTCAGCAAGACGCCTATGGCGATCTGCACAAAATTGAAGCTGCGAACTATGAGCCGTGGTATATCAGCAGGAGGCAAGACGGTATTGCATTAGTATCGGTTTGGTTCGAAAGCGGGTACATAGTTGAAATCGATCGTGGCTGGGAGGGCGTGCCATGTATTGAGGAAGTGGTCAGAAAAACGCCAAGAACGGGAGTGTATTTCTGGTTTTGGCCAGCGCAAAAGTCATACACCTATATCCGTGTGCCGGAGTAAACAGCGCCGCTAAAGTAAAGTGAGGGCGGCAGAATCAAAGTAAAGACCAAGAATAAGTTTTTTTAAAGTCAAGCGCCGCTTTTTATATGAAGCGGCGTTTTACTACTTAGTACTTAGGCGGCAAAATCATTAAGTATGGTATAGCGTGCCAATCGTGCATCAAAACTCCTTCATTTTTCTGCACCATCACGCCAAAATCTCCTTCATAAAAATGTATCATAAGCGGCAAATCTCCTTCATTTTTGTGTGAAAGTATGCTATAATGTTAGAGCGTGCTAGGGGGGGTTATTTTTTCTTCTTTAGCAGTGAAATATTACAACGCATGCTATAATTTTAAGTAAAAGGAGGACTCCGAAATGTATCGTGATAAATTAAAAGAATTAGAGAAATGGCGAAAAAGCAAAACCCGCAAGCCGCTGATTATTCGTGGCGCACGTCAGGTCGGCAAGACTTGGTTGGCGAAAAAGTTTGGCAGGATGCATTACAAAAATGTGGCGTATATTTATTTTTTTCAAAATCAGCGTATGCGGGACTTATTTGAATCCAGCCCGACTACGGAGCAGATTTTGTTGGGGTTGAAAGCTGAATCTGGCATAGATATTGAGCCAGAAAAAACCCTGATTATTTTTGACGAGATCCAAGAAGTGCCGGCGGCACTATCGGCGCTCAAATATATTTATGAAACTGCACCAGAGTACCAGATTATTGCGACAGGGTCACTGCTGGGTGTTTCGCTTCACTCCGAGAACTCGTTTCCGGTCGGCAAGGTGGATTATTTGGATTTGAGACCGTTGTCGTATCACGAGTTTTTGGCGGCACTTGGCGAAACGCAGCTTTTGGAGCTACTGGACAGGCAAAACTATGAAATGATTGCGATTTTCAAGAATCGTTTTATTGATTTACTCAAACAATATTATCTGATTGGCGGCATGCCGGAAGTTGTTAAAGATTATGTAGCAAATAAATCGTTCAAGTCAGCACGGGTCATCCAGAAGAAGATTTTGGCGGACTATAAGGCGGATTTTGGCAAACATGTGCCAAAGAGTCAGGTGCCAAGGCTCAATCAAGTTTGGGAAAGTATCCCGAAACAACTGGCCAAAGAAAACAATAAGTTCGTCTATGGAGTTTTGCGAGAAGGTGCGAGGAGCAAAGAGTACGAGCAGGCGCTTTGGTGGCTGGAAGATGCCGGACTGGTCACTATCATAAAACGAATTGAGGCGCCGAAATTGCCTCTTGTCGCCTATATTTCTGAGCCGCCGATTTTTAAGATGTTTCTGGTTGACGTGGGGCTGCTTTCAGCGATGGGCAATATTTCCGAACGGATAGTTTTGGAAAAAAATGAGTTGTTTGAGGAGTTCAAAGGCTCCTTAACCGAACAGTTCGTCCTGAACGAATTACTGCTTATCCCCGACATCCAAATTAACTATTGGTCACGTGATGATGCGACGGCGGAACTGGATTTTGTCGTGCAGTTGAACGACGAGATCGTGCCAATTGAGGTCAAAGCCGAAGAAAATCTGAACAGCAAGAGTTTGCGAGTGTTTGCCGACAAATATGCCCCAAAACACGCCGTGCGCACGTCAATGTCTAATTACAGAAAAGACGACTGGCTGACAAATATACCACTGTATATGATTGGGGGAATGGCGCAGGTTTTGTTTGGTGCGGTTTCGAGCAATAATGAGATTAGGCAGAGCGGTGGGGTTGAATAATATTGATAACTTGCTTTTTTCTTCAACATTTGAAAATATGTGATATAATAACTTCGTGGTTTTTATGGGTCGGTAGCTCAGCTGGTTAGAGCACCTGCCTCTTAAGCAGGGTGTCGTGGGTTCGATCCCCACCCGACTCACCATAGAACTTCAAATCCAATGGGGTGTCATCCGCCCCAATAAAGCACCCCCCTCTCCAAAGAGAAGGGGGTTCTTTACCTTTCATGGCGCCCAATACGCCTGCTCGTTTCAGCAAGGTCGCCGTTGTCGTGGCACCCAATACGCTTGCGGGACGAGGGCTTCCATCTCTCTCAACACCCCGACGTCCGGTTTTGGTGGTAGTTCGGACAACGGCAGGGTGTACCCCACATTCAGATGATACGGAATAAACAAGTTCAACTTGCCAATTCCCACCGCCCACCAACGCGGCAGTGCCACGCCGACTGTCACAATGTCGATGTTGTCGCCCAGTTTGGCGTGTTTGGCGCTAGCTTTTAAAACGCCGACAGTGGGAACCACCCGACGCCCGTCGCGACTGACGCCGGATTCGCGCTGGGATTGGTCGAGCCACAAACAGCGTTGCCTCCCCGCCGGTTGCGCCACCACGCCCATGCCGCCGGCATCCGCCAATTTCAACAGGCTCGTTAGGTAATTATTGCGCATTTCGCCCTTCAACCGCACCAAATCAGGGTCGTCTTCCAAACGACGCATGGTTTTGGGCGTCAACGTTGGCACCAAAAAAATGCCAACTTTTTCCAGCAATTTCACAAACTGGCTGACCTCCTCAAACCAAGGCAAATTGACTGGCAACAGCACCGGCTTTTGTGGAAAAACCAACATTGCCCACACCAAAACCACCAGCGGATCGGTCAGCGACGGATGGTTAATCACGATGATTTTGCCACGCTCGTCACGTGGAAAATTGTGCTGATACCGTACGCGGTAAGGAAAAAATATCCTGCACCACCGTTTCACCACTTTCAGTCGCCGCGTTTTCCACAGCTCCGGACGCTGCTCGACCGCTTTCAAAAAACCGGCAGGAAACATGATGTGCGAAAGCAGCCAGCGCGACATTTTGCCAGTGCTGCTGATGTCTTTTTTGAGTTTTTCGCCTCCCTTCAGTTCAGCCAGGAGCGAACAGTTTTGGGAAATGATAGCATTTATGACCTCTCTGGCGCGCAGCTCCTTCATCTCGGAATCCTCCTTGTCAAGGTAAAGATTTAACGTGCGACCCACTCTACCTTAATTATACCTTGCACCGCACTTGCTGGCAAGCCGCGCGAGTTCGTGAGGCGTTGTTGCATAATTATCGCCCCCGTCAAAGAGGCTTTGCTGTTCGCCGAGTGCAGCCAAATCGGTTAAGGCTGAAGGGTGTGGGGTGCCCACACCTTAACCGATTTGACGCGAAACGTACTCTTTGACGGGG
>JAISOF010000018.1 GCA_031275815.1 Candidatus Nomurabacteria bacterium | reverse complement strand
CCGTCACAGTCAAACCCACCGGTGGCACCAAAACCCTTGAAGAATATAAAAACGCCCCCGCCGGCACCATCATCGCCGAAGAAGACATCCTTGGCTATTGGACCTACATCCCCCGCTACCAATACCAAGTCACAAGATACGACGCCAATAACGACAACACCAACTACCGCACCCAAACCCCATTCAACATCCAATTCCAAAAAACCACCGACCCCAAAGCCATCCCCACCGCCTACACCGGCACTGGCGATTACCAAACCAACGTGGGAGCTAGCAACGCATGGGCCACTCACCCCGCATTCACCGTCGGCACAACTGAATTAAACGGTTTCTGGTACGGCAAATTTGAAAGCTCCAGAAGTGACAACTACTATTGTTACACTTACACCGCAAGCGACGCCTGCAACACAGGCGCCCCAGCAGAGTTCATCGGCACCCCGCTTAACACCGCGTCACTTTACGCCACCATCAAACCAAATAAAGCCCCCGCCACCTATCAACGTGTATCCAACGCATATCTCAGTGCTGAATACATCAAAACCGCCCACAACCTGAACACCCAAAACACTCACTTGAGCACCAACAACCATTGGGGTGCCGCAACTTATCTCTCCACCAGCACTTATGGGATAGGCGACGAAACCTACACTTCCACCAATTACAAAAAGACCTACAACAACGGCTACTACAACTCTACTGCCTCCTCCAATACCAACACCGCCATGCGCTACCAAACCGGCTGTGGTCCAGTCACCACCCATTCCGACAACTACAACGCCACCTGCAACACTTACCAAACTGAAATCGGACAACAAGCCTCCACCACTGGCAACGTTTATGGCATATATGACATGGCAGGAGGAACCTATGAATACCAAATGGCAGTCTATACCAACCCCACAAACACCCCAATGTCTGGTTATTCCGCAACCCAAAACTCTGGTTTCACAGTCGGAGGCGGCACAACAGGTAAATGCTACACCTCCACCGCCCCCAACACAACCGACTGTACTGTCACCAACCCTCTTGCATTCCCGACCGCCCCGAGCATTCTGCAACAATACGACGTGTCAACTTTCACCAATACCCACAACAACGGTGATGGTGGCACAACCCATGGCTATTACGGCAACAACAATCTATGTACATGGTCAGCCTGTGGCGGACAAGCATTACATGAAACTAAAACAGTTCAGTCCGTTTCCGACTACTACCAGTCTTGGGGCGGAGATTACTCGTACTTCGTGCTCGCTAACTACCCGTGGTTCCTCCGTGGGGGCTACGCCCTCGATGGGTCGCTCGCGGGGTTGTTCAACTCGTACATCACGTACGGCTACGCGCTCAACTACATCGGTTGGCGGGCGGTGGCTAGCGCATATTAGCTTATGGGTGAGGGCGTAAGCACCTCATCCATAGCTATATGCTCTTAAACTAACAACCAAAGCGGGGCAAAATCATAGATTTTACCTCGTTTCCCTTGTCGCGCCTTAGTGAGGCGGCTTTATTTATATCATCAGTGCTCGGATTTTTCTATATTGGTGCGCCTGACTGGACTCGAACCAGCACACCCAAGGGCACAACCACCTCAAGGTTGCGTGTATACCAATTTCACCACAGGCGCCTAAGTTGATTATATCACAATGACATGAGTAAAAAAATATTTTATAAGTTAAAAACCAAAATAAAGTTGGTTTTTTGGAGAAGGCGGAGTGGGGTTTGGGATTTGGCGAAGTCGATGAGAGAGGCGTGGGATTTGGGATCGGCTTCAAGAATGAGGCGGCCTTGTTTTTTCAGATGGGCGGGCGCGGCGGAAAGGAGGGCGCGGTTTGGCTGTTCACCGCTTTGGCTGGCAAATAATGCTGCGGGCGGTTCGTGGCGAGTTTCGGGGCTGACCGACCAGCTTTTGTCAAGATAGGGCAGGTTGGCAACGATGATATCAACTGGTTGGGGGAGATTTTTCAAAAGGTCGGATTTTTGCACTTTGACGGCGGCGGCAAGGTTTTTGGCGTTACGGCGAGCGACTTTCAAGGCCCGCTCGCTGATGTCAGAAAGCGTGACTTGCGCTGAGGGCAGTTCCAGTTTGAGGGTGACGCCGAGGCAGCCGGAGCCGGTGCCGACGTCGACGATTGTGGCTTGTGTGGGCGCGAGGATTTTGGCAATGTCAATAATTTCTTCGGATTCGGGGCGGGGAATCAGCACATCTCGGTTGACGATGAAGTCGCGACCATAAAACTCTTTGTGTCCGGTGAGATACGCCAACGGTTCGCGTTGTTCGCGGCGCGACAAAAGTTTGTTGGCGGTGGTCACGGCGGACGATGGCAGATGACGGTCTAAGTGCGCGTGCAAAGATTCACGAGGAAGGTTCGCGGTGTGTGCCAAAATCAGCTCAGCGTCCAGTTTCGCAGAGGGAATGCCGGCGATTTGCAGCTTGAGGGTGGCGGATTTCAGCCAAGTTTCAGCGGTCATGGCGCGCAATTTTCGGCGAGCAGTTCGCGTTCGTGGCGGCTGAGCGCTTCAATCAGGTCGTCGATGTCTCCGTTCATGGCGGCTTCAATGTTGCTTCTGGAATAGTGAATGCGGTGGTCGGTGATGCGATCTTGGGGGAAGTTATAGGTGCGGATTTTTTCCGAGCGATCGCCGGTGCCGATGAGGGATTTGCGGGTGGAACTGGCGGTTTGGCGTTCCTCTGCTTGTTGGCGTTCAATCAGGCGGCTTCTGAGGACGGTCATGGCGCGTTCGCGGTTTTGGAGTTGGGAGCGTTCGTCTTGCATGGCGACGACGATGCCGGTGGGGAGGTGGGTAATACGCACGGCGGAATCGGTGGTGTTGACGGACTGCCCGCCGTGCCCGCCGGAGCGATAGATGTCAATGCGCAGGTCTTCGGGTTTGATTTCCAGTTCTCTTTCTTCGACTTCGGGGAGGACGGCGACTGTGGCGGTTGAGGTGTGAATGCGACCTTGTGATTCGGTGACGGGCACGCGTTGGACGCGGTGGACGCCACCTTCAAACTTCAACTTGGCATATGGAGTGTCACCGGTGACGCTGAAAATCACTTCTTTGTATCCGCCGGTGTCGTTGGTGTTTTCGGAGAGCAGTTCAGTTTTTAGTCCGTGCGTTTCGGCATAGCGCAGGTACATGCGGTACAGTTCGGCGGCAAACAGTGACGCCTCATCGCCACCGGCGCCCGCGCGGATTTCCACGATGACGTTTCGAGTGTCGTTCGGGTCTTTGGGTGAAAGTTTATCAAACAGGGTTTTTTCGAGGGTTTCTAGCTCTGTTGTAATTTTTACAACATCTTCTTTGGCGATTTCGCCAAGCTCGTTGTCGGTGGTGAGAGCTTTGGTCTCCTCCAAGTTTTTTTCCAACGTTTCCCTTTTTTCAGCGATAGCAATAATCTCTTGCAGCTCCTGAAAACGGCGGTTTTTGGCGGAAAAATCAGGGGTGGAATAGGCGGAGGGTGTAGACAAAAATTGTTCAAGCTCGGCTTGCTCCTGTTTCAACTTCTCAATGTTTAATTCAATGCGTGGCATGGGTTGATTATAGCACAATTGGTTGATATAATTAAACCGCGTTTAAATGTAACACTGCGTTGCTCGGAAAAGAAAACAAGTTTTCTTTCCTCTCACTTCCTTGTGTTATAATTAAATCATGGATCTTTAGCTCAGTTGGCTAGAGCGCGCGATTCACATTCGCGAGGTCATTGGTTCGAGTCCAATAAGATCCACCACTATTTCTTAAGTTTTTATGCGGTAATACGTTGAACGTCCAGCGCCAAAACGGGCGATGAGGTTGAGGGTTAGCAGTTTGGAAAGGGCTTGTTTGAAACAAACCCGCAGGAAGAAATCCACCCATTTTTCGATGGATTCGTCAGTTTCGCCAAAGGTTATTTGTGATGAACGAAGAGCGATATAATAATAAATAAGCTAAAATGTCAATAGGTAGTTTATGCGTACCTGTTGTTTCTAGGATTTGGGTATTTTATATATACACAATTATACCCGAAAAATGACGGGCTGGGGTTGGGGTTGAAGTCGCAAAGCTGGTCTAAAACGCTATTGTATAGTAAAATAGGGGCGTATGCTCGGTTTTTTTAATAATTTCTCCAATTCGTTTCTGTTCGCGTTATTTTTGTGGCCGTTTGTGGCGCTGTTCATGACGTTGCCGGTGCTTTTGGTGCAGTATATTCGATTTCACAAGGTTTATTTGCGGCGGATTGTGGCGATTTATTTGTTATTTTTGTATGTTTTGGCGTTGTTTGCTTTCACTTTGTATCCTTTGCCGGACAATCCGGAGGCTTTCTGTGTGGGCAAACATTTGACGCCACAGCTGAACCCCTTGCAGTTTTTTCTTGACATCCAAACAGAGGGCTTGAGGGCGGTTTTGCAAGTGGCGGCGAACGTGGTGTTTTTTGTGCCGCTGGGGGTGTTCGTGCGCAATCTGTTTGGCGGGAAGTTGCTGATGACAGTGCTGGTGGCGCTGGCGGTGTCGCTGGCGATTGAAACGGCGCAGTTGACCGGCGCATTTGGGGTTTTTCCTTGCAGCTATCGGTTGTTTGATGTGGATGATTTGATATTCAATGTGCTGGGAGCCGTGATAGGAGCGGGAGTAGCGGTGGTCTTGCCGAACTTTTCCAAGTTGGAAAAGCGAGAGGGTGTCAACACCAATCCAAAAATAGTGCAAAGGGCGGTGGTGTTTGTGGCGGACTTTTTGCTTGGAAACTTGTTGACAGTGGTGCTTACGGCGCCGCTTTATTTCATGAGTGTCGATGGGTGGCAAGATTTTGCGAATATGCTGAGAGTGGTTTGTTTTGGGATTTTGCAGTTTGGAGTGCCGTTGATTTTCAAGGGGCAAACGGTGTTTGGCGCTTTGACAGGCGTGTCGTTGGACGACCGGCAGCGGAACTTTGTACACCGCGTGCTGTTTTATGGTTTGCGCGGAGCAATGTTGGGGTATTTGGTGTTTGGCACGGGGGTTTGGCACGATGTTTTGGCGATTGTGGTGGGGCTTAGTTGGATAATTTTCCGAAAAATGCCATACAAAATCATTGATATATTTTTCCGCAAGAAGTAAAATGGAAGGGTAGCGCTTGGTAATAAAAAGCTTAAAAAGCGGCGCTGGAGAAAGTGATGGAGGATGGTGCTGAGTCATAAGAAACAGTTCAGAGAGGGCATGAGTTGGAAAGCGAAACTGTTTTTGGTCGTGGTGTTTTTGGGCGCGCTGACGGTTTTGGTGCAGATTTTTTTTCCAAAAGACCGGTTTTTTCTGTTGGCGAAAGTGAATGGCGGTTGGGTGAGCGGCATGACGGCAGAGGAGGCGACGGCGGCTTTGGAAGCGCGGTATCGGTCGCAAAAAGTGCATGTGGAGGATCTCGCGGGCGCCAAGATTGCCAGTTTTTCGTTGGCGAAAGCGGAGATTTCGGCTGAAGCGTCGGTGGCGGAGGCGCTGGAGTACCCGTTTTGGCAGCGCGTAATACCTTTTTCGTCTTTGTATCGATTGTTGGGGTGGGGAGTGGATGCGGCGCCGGAGGTGGAGCTGGACACCACCAACCTTGAGGAATATGTGCCGACCGAGCCGGTGAACGCGGCGGTGAGATTCACGGGCGCGGATTTTGTGGTGGAGAAGGAGCGGGCGGGATATCAATATGACGAGGAGGCGTTGAGGGAAGAGTTGGAGGAGTTGAAACTCAGTGCGGAGAGGGAGGTATCGTTTAAATTGGTCGTAGTCACCATTTTGGCTGAACTGACTATTTCGGATGTGAAACCAAAGCTGGCGGAAGTGAAAGTGGCGCTGGCCAGTGGCGTCGATTTTGTGTATGCGGACGAAAAATATGCGGTGCCGTTCGAAAAAATGGCGGAAATGGTGAGTTTTCGGGCGACAGATAGCGGGGCAGTAGCGACGGTGGATGATTTCAAGTTGCGGCAGTATTTTGCGCATAATCTTGAGGACAAGATTATGATTCGGGCGGGGTATTTCAAGGTGGACGAGTACGGGCTGGTGATTTCGCGAGGGAAAGACGATGACAAATCGGTGGATTATGCGGAGCTCACGCTGGCGGTGGAGCGATTTTTGGCGGGAGAAACGAGTGGCGCGATTGGGGTGGTGTTGACGCCTTATTCTTATCAATATATTGGGCGCACGGAGTATTCGAAAGATATCGCGGGGTTGCAAAAAGAGTTGATGGAGCGGTTTTCAGGGGAGGCTTTTGCACTGAAATTGGTGGATTTGTCAGGCGAAAATCCGGAGCTCGCGGAGCTGGGCGGGGACTTTGACATCCGTGGGGACAAGGTGTGGACGGCGGCGTCGACATACAAAGTATTTGTGGCTTATTCAATTTTGCAGGCGATTGACAGGGGTGATGTGCAGTGGACAGACAAGGCATACAACGACAACTCGTTGGAATATTGCTTTGAGGTTATGATTGTGGAGAGTAATAATGAATGTGCAAGGTGGTGGTTGGACAAGAAAGGTTTTGAGAAAGTGACGGAAGAGGCACAGGCGGTGGGAGCGGTGTCAACGACTTTCAAACATGGGGACATGCGGACTTCGGCGAACGATTTGGCTTTGATGTTGGGGAAGTTATATGACGGGACGTTTGCGAGCAAGGCGTCTTGCGAGAGGTTGTTGGAGCTGATGAAACGGCAGACGCACAGGGATGGGATTCCGGCGGGGACGGACGGAGTGGTGGCGAACAAGGTTGGGTGGTTGGACGGGCTGTTGCATGACGCGGGGATTATTTATGCGGATGACGGGGATTATATTTTGGTGGTGATGACGGACGACAGCACTTGGAAGACGATTGCGGCGGCGGCAAAGGCGGTGCAGGGGAGGATGTAATGGAAAAAAAGGACGATATGGATAATTTTGGCAGTATATCGAAAAACGAGTGGATGGAAGAAGTTGAGGCGAAACCGGAGGATGTGAAGAGGGCGGCGGAGATTTATGATTTGATGGTGCAAAATGGCAACCGAGTTTTGATGGAGATTACGGGTGGCAAAACGGGCGAGGAGGCCGTGAATGTTTTGCGGAAAGACAAGGAAGCGTACCAGAAGTTGGCGGATTATTTGTCGGATAACGTGACGAGCACGGTGTTGAAACATGGGCATGAGTTGGGAGAGAGGATTGTGAATGCGAAGAACTCGGACGCGATTTTGAAACAGCATGCGTTCGGGGGGAGAGGAGCGATGGATAGTTGGGATTATGTGGTGGAGTTGGCGGCGGCGAAGTTGAATGGAACTTTTCAATATGCACGGGATTATGGCGAGGTCAGCAAGGAGATGGGGCAGCACCGGCATGCGGCGGATTTTTTGTTGGCGGACTTGGGGAATTATGGGGAGTTGGTGAGAGAGGAGTCGCTGGAAAATCAGGGTGGGTTCGACATGGCGGAGCTGGTGGAGCGTTTGGGGTTGGATGGGGTGGAATGGGATTTGAGGCAAGTGGAGGACATGGTGTATGGCGCCGATACGCCGGATGTGGATTATCGCTTGGCGATTAGCGAGGCGCGCGGGTTGATGGCGAGGTGCCAGCAGGTTTGCGAGGAGGTGGAGGCGCGGCGGGTGGAGATTCGGCGAGAGATGGACGATTTGGATGATGAATATTTTAAGGCGCGGCGGGCGGAGGATAGCGCCTCAGCGAGGCGGCTGGGGTGGCAAGTTGATGGTTTGGACGAGGAGCGACAGGGGTTGAAAGCGGTTGAGCAACGGGCAAGCGACGTTTATAATCGGGCTGGACGGGTGGCAGCGCGGGCGGAAGAGTTGATGTGGGAAATGCAAAGAAAGGGTCGTAGCACGTTGGAAGCGTTGTTCAAGTAGCAAACAAAGAGAGCCGACGTTGGAACCAATGATATAACTGAACTAATGACTGGTTGTCGTTATTTGACGATGGTTTCGGCTTTTTTGGACTTTTTGGCAGCCTCTTTTTGCGCTTTTTGCGCCTTGTTGGACAGTTGCTGTTTGAGCTCTTGGGCCTTTGCGAACTTGGCCTTGAAACGATCGACGCGACCTTCGGTGTCGACGATTTTTTCTTCACCAGTGTAAAACGGGTGAGAGGCAGAGGAAATCTGAACCTTGAACAAGGGATATTCTTTGCCGTCTTCCCATTTGATGGTGTCGGTTGTGGCGACGGTGGATTTTGTGAGGAACGAAAACTTGGCAGCCTCGTCCACAAAAACCACTGGTCGATAATCTGTTCTGTGTAAATCTTTTTTCATAACTGTTGCCCAGTGTATCAGATAATTGCGGGATTGTAAAGTATTATTTATTTTATGGGTTTTGTCGCATAATTCCCCTTTGTTTTACGGAGGAGGGGTTGTGGGGCTTTTCATGGACGAAAGGTTGCTTAATGTTAAGGTTGCCTGTTGTTGGTTTTCGTCACGGACGAAAAGCTACTTTAATATTAAGGTTGTTGATTGCTTTGTTGGGTTTCTTCACGGACGAAAACAGATTGTAATTTTTTTCTCTGTTGCGGGTCTCTGTTGCGGGTCAGACCTTGCTCTGTTGACAAAACCAGCAAATAGAACAAGCCCAACAAAAGTGATTATGCAACAAAATCGGGTGAATATACGACTAACGGAGCTGTTTTTCGGCGTAACGGCTAAGCACTTGGTTCATTAACACCTGATATTTCAGACCATTAGCTTTGGCGTAAGCCCGAAAACTGGCAACTGTTTTGGTATCAATGTTCAAACTAATTTTTTCTTTTGCCAACATCTTTGCGAAATACTCCGGCGGCGGCAGGGCATCTTCAGCCTTGCTGGGGTTAGCCAACAAATAATCCAATGACTCTTCAATGTCGGCTGGAGCGTCAGTGTATTTTGGCTTGTTCATATGCCACCTCCTTGTTTGGTAATATTGGCTTGGTTTTTAGCGGTATCGTATTCAAACTTCATATATATTATTGTATAGATAATTGTATGGATGTCAATAGTTTTTGTTGCCTTTTGTCTAATTTGGGGTTAGGTTTTAGTTGTCTAGGAGTAGGTGGTAATTTGTTCATCTGTCTAGGAAAAAGCATATAAGCTATAACACCCCGCCCCAAACGTAATTCACAAACCGCTCGCTGAGTTGGCGCCCAATCAGTCCGCACTGCTGGATGTTCAGCTTGGCGGCGCGTCTTTGGAGCGTCGGCAGGTGGCTGCTGGCGGGAGTTTCTTTGACTTCTATGGCTATTTTGCCATCCATCACAAAATCTATCTCGCCATCCCCGTCATTATGAAAAGCCAACTTGCCATAATTTGCCAGTTGATGGCAAACAGCGTTTTCAAACTTGGCGCCGCCGGACAAGTCAGCGTTGAGGTTGGCGATACCGGTGTCGATGAAATAAACTTTTTTGGGCAACCTTGCGCGCACGTCGGCGCTCTTGGAAAAGGCCGGAAGCAGCCTGATCAGATAAGTCTGTTCCAAAAATGACAAATAATTGCTGACGGTCGGGCGCGACAATCCGGTCACGCTTGCCAGCTCATCAACGTTCAATCGGGAGCCTACTCTTGCGCCCAACAGGGATACTAATCGTTTCAAATCGCTGATTGAGCGAAAATCCGCCAACTGCTCAACATCAAGGTTGATATATGAGCTATAAATGCTGTCGAGCACGGCACGCTTGCGGTCGTTTCCCTCGCTGGATGCCACCGCAGGAAATCCACCGTATTCAATATATTCATCATAATAGCTCCGCAAGGTTTGATAAGCGTGTTCGTCAAACTGCCACTTGTTGGGGTGATTGACATCGGGGAGAGGCGGGACATAAGGGACGTTTTGGAGTTTCAAAAACTCACGGAAACTCAGGGGCAACAACTCGAAAATTAATTTGCGCCCAGACAGCGACTCGGAAAAATGGTTTTTGAAATAATAGGCGCTGGATCCAGTCAAGATGAATTTGATGTTATAGTGGTCATAGAGGTACTTGATAACTCTGGGGATATTGCGTGAATATTGGATTTCGTCAATGGCAATGGTGGCACGCTTGGTGAAGTCAAGCCCAATGGCTTGCAACTGGTTCAC
>JAISOF010000035.1 GCA_031275815.1 Candidatus Nomurabacteria bacterium | reverse complement strand
ACCGCCAACTGTCCTGCCACTACCACTATCGCCTATGACGAGAGGGACAACCACCACTATGCGATTCAGAAGCTGGCTGACGGTAAGTGCTGGATGTTAACCAATCTTGCTTACGGCGGCACGGAAGCTGGCACTAAGTTTACTTCCGGCGCTGGTCAAAGCACCGCCACCAACGTAGCAGCCTCTGGCACGAACTGGAATAGGGTCAGTCCACCTTATAATAACCAAAAACAATGGCTTGACCCCACGACAGCAGCTATTACCCTATACTCTGGCACAAGATGCTCCGTCGCCTATCGTACCACATTTAATAGTATCGACTACACCGAATGCGGTTACTTCTATAATTGGTGTGCAGCGTTGGGTGCCGCCAGTGCAAGTTGCAATACTAGTACGAATGGTGCCGTTATCCCTAACGCAGGGGTTAACATCTGCCCCGCAGGCTGGCGCTTGCCAACCGGAGGGTCTACGGGTGAGTTCCAAGCTATGTATGACGCTATTGGTGGTACACTTGAGAACCTGGCAGGTACCTCTAGCGTGTGGCGTGGTGCGCGTGGTGGGTACTTTACCCCTGGCAATGGGCTTGCTTTTACCAGTGGCAACTACTGGTCGGCTACACCCATGTCTAGTACAACTGCTTACTTTTTAGGCCATGGTAGCGTCGTTAACATAGGTAATTTTAACAAATTCTATGCTATTTCTGTGCGGTGTGTGGCTGCCAACTAACCTCATGATTATCCACAAACCAGATGACAGCTCCTGCGCCTGTGAGCGCGGGCGGTCGTGCAACGTCGGAAAAACCCAAAAACCCAAAAACCCAAAAACCCAAAAATCATGGTTAAATCGGCGGGAGTATGGTATAATTGGGATGTATGAAGATTGTAATTGCGTCGGACGCGTATTGGCCGGCTATGAACGGTTGCTCGGTTGCCAGCAAAAATGTGGCGGACGGCATGAGCCAGATGGGGCACCAAGTCATCGTGCTGGCACCCAGCCAGACCAAAAAATCTGGCGTCGAAAAAGACGGTGCGGTGCAGATTTATCGATTGAGGTCAAGCAATTTTCCGTTTTATCACAACCAAGTCACGCCACCACCCAAACCAAAGTTTTTGTCGTCCAAAATATACAAGGACGGTTTCAAAGTTTGCGTGGCACCATACAGGGAGATTACGGAGATTTTGAACGAGTTTTGTCCCGATGTAATTCATGTGGAGACGCCGCTGATGATTGGGCAGGCCGCCAACCGTTACGCTGTGAAAAATCGCATTCCGTGCGTGGTGACCAATCATTTTTTGCCCGAAAATCTGGTGGACAATTTGCAGGCTTTCGCTTTGGCACCGAAACCGATTTCTGAAGCCATGAAATTATACGAAAAGACTTTTTTGAGAAAGTTTGATTATATCACCATGCCGACCCAGATGGCGATAGATTTGTTTTGGACGACCAAAGAACGCAAGGTTGGTTTGCCGCCGATTGAGCCGGTGAGCAACGGCATTAATCTCAAAGAGTTCAAGACGGGCAAGGTGTCGCGCAAGTTTTATCAAAAATATCAGATTCCTGAACATCGACCAATTGTGACTTATCTTGGACGGATGGATAGCGAAAAGCACATTGACGTTTTGGTGGAGGCGTTTGCCAAAATCGCGCGGCGAACAGACGCGGTGTTGTTGCTCGTGGGGTGCGGTAATGACGAAGATAATCTGAAAGCTTTGGCGGCGGAACGAGGCATTGCCGACCGCGTGGTGTCAACCGGCAAAGTCGTCGGCAGTGACAAAGCCGTCATTCATCGCGTCGGCACGGTCTTTTGCATGCCGTCGCCGGTGGAATTGCAGAGCTTGTCGATGTTGGAAGCGATGGCGTGTGGGCAGCCGGTGGTGGCGGTGGACGCAGGGGCATTGAAAGAACTTTGCCAAAATGACGTTAACGGATTTTTGTGCCAAAAAGACGACGTGGCGGGGATTGCGAAAGCTTTGCATAAAATCCTGACCGACTCGGCTTTGCGCGCTCGGTTTTCGGCGGGCAGTCTTGCGATTGCCAAAACTCACGACATCAAATTGTCGTGGAAACATTACGAAACCATCTATCAAAAAGTCATTGAACTCAAAAATCACTAAAGCAAGAAATCGCGAATGTCTTTGGCGACACTGTCGGGGCATTCATAATGAATCAAGTGTCCAGCGTGCTTTTTAATAATCAGTTTGGGGCGGTGCGGGAACTTTTTCAGCAGAGCTTCCACTTTGTCCAAGCGCGCCAGCTCGTCGTTCTCCCCCGCAATCAGCAAAACCTTTTTGTTGACATATTCCGCGAACTCGCCCACCGAAAAAGTGTAGCTTGCCATGCCGCTTTCCACCATCACTTTGTTGGACGAAAAGGTGGAAAAATATTTGCGGTGCTCGGCTTTAATCATTTTGCGAACGTGGCGGTTTTTGGTTTTGGTCATTTTTTTGCTGATGACGTCGGAAACGAGGTTAGAGCGCGTGATTTTGTCCGCCCAACTGTCGGGCACTTTCAAAAACTTGTTGGCAAAAAAGTTGGCAATCCGCCGAGTGCGTTTTTTCAAAGGACGGCTGGCGATGGGACTGAGTAGCACCAGTTTTTTGTCCGTCAATTGCGGGTAGTCCATCTCGAACTTTGACGACACAATCGTGCCAAAAGAATGTCCGATAATCATCGGCTTTTTGGGCAGTTTCAAATGCACGATAAAAGTTTTCAAAAAATCCGAATAATTATCCAGCCCGTGTGGTCCACCGTGAAACTCACTGCTTTTGCCAAAACCCGGCAGGTCAGGAATGATGATATTGAAATAAAGTTTCAGTTGGTCGGCAATCAAAAGCATGCCGTGATGTTCGCCGCGATAACCATGCACCATCAGAACGGTCGGACGGGCAGCGTCAAAGTCATTCTGCCAATAATGCACGGTGGAGTTGGGCAGTTTGGCGACTTTTTCAAAAAATCCTTCAAAGTTGGTCATTTCAACCCCGCTTTCTCCAGCGCCTTGATAATTTTCGGACGATCAAAGCCGTTGATGATGACATCACCCACCAAAATCACCGGCACGCCCTCAAAATCATCCCCCAATTGCTCCTCCAGAAAGGTGTGATGTTCTTGGAGTTCGGCATCCCGCTCCTCGTACGGCACGCGGATTTGGTCAAGCCAATCCATCAGCGCATGGCAATAATCGCACCACGTGGTTGAATAAACGATAACTTTTTGGCTCATAGCTCCTCCAATATATCACGAATTTCGGAAATTGTCTTCTTCCGCATCATTTTGGCGCGGATTTTTGAAGATTCCGGAAAATCGCGCACATAGATTTTGAAAAAACGTTTCAATGGATCGAACTTTGGCGGCTTGAACGTGGCGTCGTTGGCATGATTTTCGATATATTTTTCAAACACATCCAAATGCAATTTCAGCAACTTCAAATATTCATCCTTGCTGTGGATTTTGGGCTTTTTCTCGAAACAAAACGGGTTCTCAAACACGCCGCGCCCAATCATGATGCCGTCAATGTCGAACTTTTTTGCCAATTTTGCTCCTTCCGCACGCGTTTTGATGTCGCCATTGATGATAATGGCGGTCTGTGGCGATAGCCTGTCGCGTAAGGAAAGTATTTCTGGAATCAACACAAAATGCGCCGGCACTTTGCTCATTTCTTTTTTGGTGCGGAGGTGCACGGTCAGCGCTTGCAAATCCTGTTCCAACAAAAACTCTAGCCAGCCGCGCCATTCATCAATTCTGGAATAGCCAATGCGCGTTTTGACGCTGACCGGCAAACCGGCGGACTTGGTCGCTTGAATGATTTTTGCCGCCAGTTTCGGGTGGCGAATCAGATGAGCGCCCCCACCGCTTCGCACCACTCGCCGGTCGGGGCAGCCCATATTGACATCAATCGCTCGGTATCCCAAAGCCTTCACTCCCTGTGCTGTTACCTCAAAATGTTCCGGTTTCTTCCCCCAAATCTGTGCCACAATCGGTTGTTCTTTTTTGTCAAACGCCAAACGTTGCAAAGCGCTCGGGCGCCCCTTTTCGCTGACAAAACTGGAAACGTTTGTGAACTCTGTGAAAAACACGTCCGGCCGTGCCGCCCGCCGCACCACCTCACGAAACACCACGTCTGTCACGCCCTCCATCGGTGCCAAAATGAAATATGGTTTTCTCAATTTATGCCAAAAATCCATGAGATGATTATAACACAACGAAACGAGTAAAAAACTCATTTTATGAGTTTTTTCGAGTGAGGCAGTGTTACATCCGCGCGACGTCCGGTCATAACGCAATGAGGTGAAGAAAAAAACCTTTGCTGTAGTTTTGTGGTAATATAAATGATATGGACTTTGCGATTGAAAAACAAAATGGTCTAATGCGAACGGGCGTGATTAAAACGCCGCACGGTGTGATAGAAACGCCGGCTTTTGTGGTGGCGGGGACGCGGGCGGCGGTGAAGGCGCTGACGGTGGCGGAGGTCGCGACGCTCGGCGGACAGGCAATTTTGGCAAACACTTATCATCTTTTGTTGCAGCCGGGCGTGGATTTGATTGAAAAAGCCGGCGGACTGGCGCAGTTTATGGGTTTTTTGGGGCCGACTTTCACGGATTCCGGCGGGTTTCAGATTATGTCTTTGCCAAAAGTGCGGGTCACGGGCGAGGGAGTGATTTTCCGGTCACACATTGACGGGCGGGAGCTTCGGATGACGCCGGAAATCAGCATGGAAGCGCAACGCAAAATTGGGGCGGACATCCACATGGCGTTCGATTTGCCGGTGGGGTACGACGGCGAGGCGGATTTTGCCAAGACCAAACATGCCCTGACCACCACGCACGCGTGGGCGCTGAGATGTCTGGAAGCTCATCAGGGAAAATCGTTTGCGGGTCAGGCGCTGTATGGTGTGGTGCAAGGCGGGAAGTTTGCGGAGCTGAGGAAACAAAGCGCGGATTTTTTTGCCGCCCTGCCCTTTTTCGGCTACGGCATTGGTAGTATTTACAACGCCAAAGAGGCGGAAGGGTTGTTGAAAATCATGCACCAGATTTTGCCAGCGGAGCGGCCGCGTCACTTGCTGGGCATGGGGGCGGAGCCGGTGGATTTGTTTGTGGGGGTGGAGAACGGAGTGGACACTTTTGATTGCGTGGCTCCGACGCGACAGGCGCGCAATGGCGCTTTGTACACGCTTGACGGGCGAATTAATATCAAAAATGCCAAATATCGCGAAGATTTTGCACCAATTGACGCGGAATGTAATTGTTACTGTTGTAAAAATTACAACAGAGCATATTTGCGGCACCTGTTCCAAACTGGCGAACTGCTGGGATTGACGCTCGCCAGTATTCATAACGAGTATTTTGTGGTGCAATTAGTCCAAAAAATCCGCGAATCCATCCAAAATCACACATTTTTTGAGCTAAAAACCTCGTTTTTGCAACGATATTATGATAAAATTAGTTCATGAGTAATAAAATCGAGGTCGACACCAAAACTTTCATGCGATTTTGGCTGGTGTTAGCGGGGTTGATTGCAATTGGGTTGTTTTTGTATATGGCGCGCACAGGGTTGCTGATTGTCGGGACGGCGATTTTTTTGGCGATTGCTTTGAATCCTCTGATTTCCAAGATTTCCAAACACATGCCGAGCAAGAGCCGCACGCTGGCAACTTTGATTTCTTACATTCTGGTGATTGGGGTGATTGGCGGGATTTTGTGGCTGGTGGTGCCGATTATTGTTTCAGAGTCGGTGCGGTTTGCAGAAAATATGCCGGGTTTGATTGAACGGAATGCAGACAGCTGGTCGGCGGTGAATAGCTTTATTGAGACGCATAATTTGGCGGGGTTGAGGGATCAGGTTTTTGCGACCATCAACAACATCGCGACCAATTTCACCAAAGAGCTTGCGCCAAACATCATCAACAGTGTTTCGCAAATTGCGTCGGGTATCACGGCGTTGGTTTTGATATTGGTGCTGACGTTTTTGATTTTGGTGGAGGGCCCGACCCTTTATGACGGGTTCTGGGCGCATTTCAAGAAAAACCAGAAAATCAGCCGTTGGCGCTCCATCTCAATAAAAGTCAGTAACGTGGTGTCGGGGTTCGTGGGCGGGCAGTTGGTGGTGGCGCTGATCGACGCGCTAGTGTCAACGCTAGCGGTGTTTGTGCTGTGTTTGATTTTTGGTGCGCCAACCGGACTGGCACTGCCACTTGGAGTGATTACCGGTACGCTGAGTTTGATACCGTTGTTTGGGGCAATTGTGGGCGGCGTGATTGTGGCAGCGTTACTCGCGTTCAACGTGCCGATTGCGGGGCTGATTTTTATCATCTTTTTCATTATCTATCAACAAGTGGAGGCCAATATCATCGCGCCAAAGGTGCAAAGCAAGCGCGCCAAGTTGCCTCCGCTGATTATTTTGGTGTCGATTACAATCGGCATTTATCTGTTTGGATTGCTCGGCGCGATTGTGGCGGTGCCACTCGCGGGGTGTATCAAAGTGTTGTTTGACGAGAGCACAAACGCGACGGCTGGTGGCGAGGGTAACGCAAACACCGGCGCCAAGTCTGAACCAAAGACCATTAGCGGTAATGCCAAATCTGACCGTGGATAGTGTCCAAAACTTCAACGCCCTGTTCGGATAGCTCTTGACGTAAGGTGTCGGATGTGGCAAAATCGCGGTCGGCGCGCGCCGCCTCGCGTTTTTTCAGCAGAGCTTTTTGCTTGGCGCTGATGTCTGGGGTGGATTCCAATAGTGCCAAACCAAAACAATCGTCCAAAAACTTCAAAAATTGTGCGCTGGGCACGCTGTCGTTTTGGCTGATAATGCCATCCACTATCGACAGGGCGGCGGCGGAGTTCAGATTGTTGCTCAGTGCTGCCAAAATCCCCGCCGTGTCGGTCGCAACGAGCTTTTTTTTGCCGAGCGCGCTCTTTTGGTGACGGAGCACCGCCCAGTTTTGCCAATTTTTCAAGCGAGTTTGAGCCGCCTCCAAGCTTTCGAACGAAAAGTTTCTCTCCGAAGTGAAATGTCCCTGAATTACCCACATTTTGAAATCAAGATGTGAAAAACCCTTTTGAGCAAGGTCGTCAAAAGTGTAAATATTGCCCAAGCTTTTGCTGATTTTTTGCCCGTCAATCGTGATAAAATTGCAATGTAGCCAATAATTTGCCAGCCGCACCCCGTTTGCGGCCTCGCTTTGGGCAATTTCGTTGGTGTGGTGGACGGGGATGTGGTCAATGCCGCCAGTGTGGATGTCGATGGTATCGCCCAGCTCGGTTTTGATGATGGTGGCGCATTCGATGTGCCAACCTGGGTATCCCATTGCCTTTGACGCCCACAAATCTTGAGGAGTAGGCCATTGCATGTCGTGTTTTTCGCCTTGTTTGATGATTTTCCACAACGCGAAGTCGCTGATGTTGTGTTTTTCTTGGTTGAACTTGACGCGGGCGCCGGCTTTCAGTTGCTGCAGATTGAGATGGGCAAAATCGGCATAAGTCGGAAACTTGGCTGTGTCGTAATAAATGCCGTCAGAGGTTGGATAGGTGTAGCCTTTAAGTTTCAAAGTGCGGATGATATTCAAATCCTCCTCAATATAATCGCTGGCTTTGCAAATCTTGGTCGGCTCCACCAAGTTCAGCGCCGCGAAGTTTTTTAAGAAATCGTCCGCGAAAAACTCTGCCACCTCCCACACCGACTTGCCGGCCAGCCGCGCGCCCTTTTCCATCTTGTCCTCGCCCTCGTCTTCATCGGACACAAGATGCCCAACATCAGTCAGGTTCATCACGCGCTTGACTATATAGCCGTTCAACTTCAAAACGCGCACTAGGATATCCCAATAGATATAAGCAGTATAATTACCGATGTGCTGATAACCATAAACCGTTGGGCCGCAAGTATAAACCTTGACATTTTTGGTGTCCATCGGCACGAACTCTTCCGTTTTGCCAGTGAGGGTGTTTTGTAGTTTCATATAGTGATTGTATCACAGATTTTGATTTAATTTAAGCACAGATTTTGGTTGGTGTAAAACTCCTTGAGGTCGCGGATGAGTTGTTTTGAAGCCAGAACGTTAGCCGAGTTTCTAATTGCGGTGCGGTGATGTTTCAAGGTCAATCAACTTGCTGACAGCGTCAATGAGCTCCGGCAAAAATTGTTCATATGGCTCATAAATGCGCAGTCCGGCGGCGTGGGGGTGTCCGCCGCCGCCAAAATAGCCCGCCAGTTGTTCGGCGACGGGGCTGGCGGAGCGGATTTTGGCGGTGAGTTTGCCGTCGGGATAGGTCTTGATGGCGACAGCGATGTCAACGCCCTCCACCAAGCGCAACTCCTCCAAAATCAGGACGTTGGGGTTGTATTCGTCGGAGAACTCTTTGATGTCCTCCCACGGGATGAGCACGGTGGCGAGCTTGCCGTCAAAGTGGTATTCAACGCGCTTGATGAGGTCGGCCTTGTAATCCAAAATGCGTACGGATTTTTTCATCAAGTCGCGGCGTTTTTCTTCAAACTCGGCGGGGTTGACGCCGGCGTCGATGAGGTTGGCGATTTTGCGATATAACTTGGCGCCGACGTTGGGGCTGGTCAGTCCCAGTGTGTCGGATTGGATGGCGCCATAAAGGCAGCGGGCGGTTTCGGGGTTGATTTGGAGTTGCAAAGTGGCGGCGATATCATAAATCAGTTCGCCGGTGGCGGTTTTTGGCTCAATGATGGATTGGAAGTCAAACTGCAAATCGGGGGCGGTTTCGTGATGGTCGATGACAAAAACGGGTTTTTGATACAGGGCATTCTTGATGGCGGGGTCTTGGAGTAGTTTGGAGAGCAAGATTTCAGAGGCAGTGTCAACGATAATAACACCATCGCAGTCAAAGTCAAAATCGTCGACCACCCTGCTCCAACCGGAGAAATAACGCAGGTATTTGGGGATGTTGACCGGACAATATAGAGTGACTTCATGGTTTTTTGCGCCCAAGATTTCTTCCAGCGCCAATGCTGAGCCGAGCGAGTCACCGTCGGGATTTTCGGCTTGAACGACGCATATACGGTGATTTTGGGAGATATATTCTAAAAAGTCTGTATAGCTATTTAAATCCGTATCATCCAAAACGGAACCATCAAGATTAGTTTGGTCATTTTTATTCATCATAAACTCCTCCATAACGGCTGATACTCATAATTCCGTCCTCCCATTCAAAGCATGCGTCAAGGTGATTTGGTCGGCGTATTCCAAATCCACACCAATCGGAATGCCACGCGCCAACCGGCTGACCTTGACGGCCGGACTGGCTTTGCGGAGGGCTTTTTGCAAGAAAATAGCGGTGGACTCCCCCTCAACGCTGGCGTTAGTGGCAATAATTACCTCTTGGACATCATCGTCGTCCAGCCGTTTCAATAATTCTTTGATGTGCAAATCTTTCGGCTCCACACCGTCAATCGGTGACAAGACGCCGCCCAAAACGTGATAAGTGCCGTGAAAACTGTGGGTTTTTTCAATTGCCACAATATCCAACGGCTCCTCCACCACCAACACCACGCTTTTGTCGCGCGCGCGGTCGGTGTACAGCGGCGATAGGGTTTCGCCTGCGGAAATCAAGGCAAAAGTTTTGGGGCAAGTTTTGATGCCGTCGTGCAAGTCGTCCAAAGCCTCCGACAGACTCCGCGCAATTTTCTGGTCGGACTTGAACAAAAAATAAGCATAGCGCTCCGCCGTGCGCGACCCCACACCGGGCAACCTGCCAATGGCGTCCACGAGATTTTCCAACGCTTGCGGCAACATTTACAACCCAAGATTTCCCAGCCCGCCCATCAGCGGCTTCATTTTATCGCTGGCAATTTCCTGTGCTTTGGCATAACCGTCGCGCAAAGCGTTTTCAATCCAACGCTCCAGCTCCTCAATGTCATCCAAATCGATTTTTTCGGGGTCGAGCGTGACCTTTTTGATTTTTAATTCACCGGTGATTTGCACCACCACCGCGCCATCACCCGCCTCCACTTCCACAATTTCTTTGGTCAACTCTTTTTGGGCTTTTCTGAGTTGATTTATCATTTTGATTTGATCGAACGCCATATTTCTCCTTTTTTACTTACTTATATTAAATTATTTTTTAAATATATACAACCTATCCGCATCATCATAAGTGGCGCTGGTGACGATTTGTTTCAGCGAAAGGTCGCCTTGCACCTTGTCGACGTCACTTTGGAACACCACCACTTGGTTTTCCACGCGGTCGGGCATGGTGTCCACCACGCTGATTTGCAGCTTGTCCTCCAAAATGCGATAAAAATCGCGACGCAATTGGTTGTCAGTGATTAAAACGATGTCGCTGCTGGCGAGTGATTGGCGCAAAAGCTCAAGGTCGTTTGCGTAATACATGTTGACTTCTTTCAGGCTGCGATAGCCATAAAAGTGATAGATAACGGAGGAATAAGAGAGGAAAACCGTGAAGATGACGATGGGGAGCATGCCGATGAACTTGGCATAAGAGTTGTTGGGGAAAACCACGCTCCAGTGCTCCATCAAGAATTGGACGCCGTCGGCGACGAGGATGGCGATGGGGAGCAGGATGATTGGAAACAGGTCGGGAGCGAGCAGGAGCCCGACGACAGAGAAAGCGAGCAGGGACAATAAGATGTAGTTGCGGGAGGTGTGGTGGTTTTTGAAAGTCAAAATGAGGCTGCCGAGCGCAATCAAAGCGACAGGGAGCGAGATAATAGGCGCCAAGATAGGGAGATTTTCCACGTTTTTGAAAGCGAAGAGGGCGAGGGAGGATTTGAGGTTTGCCATGAGGTCGAGATTGTGAGGCAGGGCGAGGTGTTGGAGGGTGGTGGCGGTAGCGGTGACGAGCGAGGCGATGATGGGGGCGGTGATGAGTGCGAACAAAATGATGGAGAGGATGAGCTGGGGTGTGGGCAGAGTTTTGATGGTGAAGCGGAGGTGGGGGTGGATGAACGAGATGATGACGATAATTAGGAGGAGATAGAACATGTATGGGATGTACATGACGATGCCGAAAGTGGCGGCGAGGGCGGCGGAAATCAGGGGGCTGTTGTTTTCGCCAAGGATTTTGGAGCCCAGCCAGAGGATGAGGGCGAGGAAGAAGAGATAAGACACGATGGGGGTGCCAGTGGTGGCAGTGAAGAGGAAGCCGGTGGTGCTGATGGTGAGGGTGGAGGCGATGACGGCGACAGAGGTGGTGAACCAGCGGTTGAGCAACAGGACGATGAGGAAGCCGGAGGCGATGCCGAAGATGATGGAGGGTAATTTGATGGCGAAAAAAGTCAACCCGAACAGGTGGATGGAGAGTTTTTGCAACAACAGATAGGGCGCGTTGATGAAACCTCCGGAGAAGAGGGTGTTGAGGTCGAGATGGTGGCTGTCAACGGCGCTAATCATTTCAGCTTCGCTGACGCCGAGTTTGGTGGCGATGGGCATCAGGACGATGACGAGGGTGAAAATCAGCCCCATCAGTCCGAACGCGATAATAAACCGCCAGCGATACAGGAGGGTTTTTTTGAAACTTGCCCACAGGGTGCTTTTTGCCATATAACCATTGTAGCATAATGGGCGCGTTTTTGCCATTTTGCGCGGGTCGGATTTGATATAAAATCACCCCCGATTTTTCCTTTTGTGCAAGGAGAAAATCAGGGGCAAAGTCGGTGTGAAAAATGTATTTTATTGGTAAATGTTCTCTTTTGGTGGTGTACATTTTTCACACCTGTTGTAAGGTGCCTACCAGCCGACTTTTTTCGCGTCGGCTTTTTCAGTGGGGGTCGCTGCCTTGTTGATGTAGCTACCCGCCTCCGACTTTTGGGAGTCGTTGAGGCTTTCCCACCTTACTTGTCCGCTGTTAAGCGCTCTTACGAGCTTTTTGCCAGCGTCCGTTGGCGTCAAGTCGTACCGGACTGCCATCCATATCACCTCCTTTTGCAATAAGATGGTGCTGGCACAACAGTACCTCCTCAGTATACTATATGTTAGTAATAATGTCAAGGGTTTTTGAGATTAAAGGTTGGCATTTTCGATAATCTCCGCCTCAAACTTCTTCATGCCAGCGGCGGTGGGGGCGAAAACTTTGTTGTCTATTTCCGGAAAGTCAAAATCCTGCACGTGCTTCACCATGCCTTGCAAAAGTTTTTTCACCCATTCTTCGGTTTTTGCGTCAAATGTCACCTCCAGCGCGTCCACAATTTTGCCCTCCTGATTACTTTCCACAAACTCCAACCTCGCGCCCGCGACTTTATATTTTTTATATTCCAGCGAGCCCTCCAACAGCATTTTATAAAAATACAATTGATGGAAATACTTGCGCAGGGCGATGTCGCCAGAATCTTTTTTGGTTTTTGGTTTGCCGGTTTTGAAGTCCACAATCACCAGTTCTTTACGTGCTTCGTCAATTTCAATTCTGTCCACCCTCCCCCTAATCAAAATATCGTCAACCGCAATCACGCGGTCGCCAAACCCCAACGCCAGTTCCGTTTCAACAGCCGGCTGATTCAGCATGCCGCAACGTGCTGCGTAATATTTTGGCAAATATTTTTTGCCTTTGAACAGCAACTCCACTTTGTCTGTTTCTCCGAGCTTCAACTCGTCCACATATTTCAAAAACCAATCCAACAAATCGTCCAAAGCCGGTTGCTTGCCGTTTTTGATTTCGCGGGTGTATTTGTCAAAAATGCTGTGGATGGCATTGCCAAAATCGACGCTGGTGCTCCTTGGGCTGGGAAATTGCAAAATCACGCTTTCATAAAACTTTCTGGGGCCGCCATATTTGGTGTCGAAAAACGTGGTCAAATTGGAGGCGGAATAGCGCAAGGTTTTGATTCTTTCCGCCAGCAAATCCCGCATGGCGACGGTGCTCGGCAGATGTTGCTCCAGCCACACCTTGTCCCACAGTTTTTCAATATCTTGGGCTGTCACGGGCGTTTCGTCCGCCGCCACCACTTTCACTTTGCGATATTTGGCGGGCAAAATCTGGCTGATAATCGCGCCGCTGTCGTCCTCAATTTCGTTCAAATACGCCAATCTTTCGGACTTTTTGCCCGAAAACGCACCGGTGCTATTCGTGATGTAAAGGTGGCTTTTGGCGCGCGTCACCGCCACAAAAAACAGCCGCAATTTTTCATCATTTTCAATGCTGGAACGCCGTACAAATCGCAAATTGTTCGGCAAAGTGATGGAATTGTCATTGCCGGCGGATTTGTTCCAATTGGCGTTGCTGACAAACGGCAGAAAAACATATTTGAACTCCAGACCTTTGGATTTGTGAACGGTCATAAGATTAATCGCGTTTTTTGCCTCCTTGAATGGGTTGGTGTCCAAGATTTTGATGTCGGCGGCCTTGTGCGCCCGCACAAAACTCAAAAAATCCGCCGTACTTTGGCTGTATGGACTTTCTTCGAACTTGTCGCGCAAAATCGTCAACGCTGAAACTGTGTCATAAATTACTTGGGCATTTTTGGCGAGATAATATTTTTTGAATGGGCTTTCTGCGCCGTCGCCGTTAATAATTGTGTTCAAAATCGTGTCAAAAGTTTCGTTTTCGGACTTCATCGCCAGTTGCAACAAGAAATCCATAGCGTTTTTCAGGTTTTCGTCATCACTTGCAAGCGCAACTTCCGGATAGGTTTTGTTTTCCTGTCGCACCCCCCACGCCAAATCCCAAAGCTTGACCGGCGCAATTTGCCAAAACTCTTGACTGAGCACCTTTACCCACAAATGGCGCACCTCAATCTCGCCCTCCAAAACTTTGTTCACCAACTCCAAAATGTCCACAATCTGGCAAATGGCGTAATTATCCAAAATGTTTTCTTTTCGCTCATAATTCACCGCGATTTGTTTTTCCCTGATGAAAGGCAAGATTTTCGCCAAGTTTTTGTGTTTCGGCGCCAAGATCGCCACCTCGCCCCACTCGTTTTCGGGGATTTGGCTGATGATTTCGGCAATCCATTTGCACTCCGCCACATCGTTTTTAAACTCCGCGCGCTGAATCGTGGTTTCCGGCACGGTTTTGGCGGCAGACAAAGTTTTGGTGATGTTTGCCAAAAAATTGGGCTTGGAGGTGATTTGCTGGGAAATGTTTTTGGCGAAATCCAAAATGTGTTGGGCGGAGCGATAGTTGTCGGACAAGTTGATAATTTTGGTGTTCAGATAATTTTCGGCAAAATCGTTGAGGTTGGAACTCTCCGCGCCCTGAAACGACATAATCGCTTGGTCGTCATCCCCCACTGCCATCACATTCGGGCGCCCCTCGCTGACCGGATTATTAGTCAAAAGCTCGACGATTTTGGCTTGCGAGCGGTTGGTGTCTTGATACTCGTCCAACAAAATATATTGATATTGTTCTTGCAAGGAAAAACGCACCTCGTCATGATTTTCCAGCACCTTAATGACTTCCAGTATCATGTCGTCAAAATCGTACAGTTTGGATTCAGACAGCAGTTTTTGATATTGCTCATAAACGTGTGCGAGGCACAATAATTTTTTATTGGCAATGTGGTTTTTCAACACGAATTGGTTGCGGTAATTTTTGTCCGTGTTTTTGTTTTTCCAAGCTGTCAAAGGTTTGCTGTTTTCCGCCTTGTCGAGAGCCGCCGCCAATTCGTCGGCATAAATCTGCAAACTGGAAACGCCTGCCATGTTTTTTGGAATGTGCGCTCCAAGCAACTCCCAAACCTGCTGATAAACCGGCAACACCAAATCCAGCTTGGTTTTGCCAAAAACTTTGCCGAGCAGACTATCCAACTTTTGGTTGACCTTTGCCTCAAGCTCCATATTTTGCTCGGCAATCCGTCGCATACCGTCTGCCGAAATGTTATTTTTCTTGCACTCCGCCAAAGCCATTTTGATATTGTTAATTTTTTCATATTTCAACAAATCGTCTGCGTTCAACTCCGACACAATCTGCGTAATAATCTGGTGTTGCCCCAGCTCGTCGATGGGCGTTTCCAGTTTTCCGGCAAAATAATCGCGATACTTATATATCATGCTTTGCCCGAAACTGTGAAAGGTGCCAATCGTCACCTTGTAACTATCACTGCCGATGAACTTGTTCAGCCGCTCGCGCATGTTGAAAGCCCCGCTGTCGGTGTACGTCAAACACAAAATATTTTCCGGCGCCATGTCGGTTTTTCGCAAAATATTCGCCACGCGCGCCGACAAAAGTTGCGTTTTGCCGGTGCCTGGGCCGGCAATCACCAGCACCGGCCCGTCAATCGCGTCCACCGCCGCTCGCTGGTTTTGATTGAGATTTTGATAAACTTTGTCAAACATATAGTTATTGTACCTCCAAAACCGCCAAGTTTTCAATATGCGGAGTTTTCGGGAAGAAATTAAAAGCGGTCATGCTGGCGATTTTGTAACGTTCCGACAGTAACTTGACATCGCGCGCTTGAGTCACGGGATTGCAGCTGAGATAAATAATTTTTGGTGGCAATTCTTCCAAGATTTTTTGCACCACTTTTTCATGCAGCCCCGCGCGTGGCGGATCCAAAATCAAGCAAACATCGTGCGCAATATATTCCAGTGCCTCTTCGCTTTTGGCATGAACCGGTCGGATGTTCCGTCCGTCGAACCCGTTGGTATTTTTCACCAGCTCCGTATAAGCCGTTGTGTTCGCCTCAACTAACACCAAGTTTCTGTCATGCGCCACGCTGAGCCCGATTGTTCCCACCCCACTATACATATCCACGACTTTTTCCATGTCAACATGTTTTTTCATCTCCAAAAGCGCCATTTCATAAACCGGCAAATTAATCTGAAAGAAACCATTTGGAGAATAAGAGTAGTGGCGTCCCAACAGCTCGTCCGACAGCAGCGAGGTTTTTGGATGGGGCTTTCGGTTTTCAAACAGTGCACTGGACACTTTGCCCGCCTGCGAGGCCCGCACCAATAGCGATTGATAAGCCCGCGCCTCCGCCCGTTGATAGTTAAGCGACTTAACTATTTTTTGCGCCTCCAAAAGCACTTCCGGACGCTCAATGCTGGAGGTTTGGATGGGCACTTTGTGATGAGTGCCCCGCTGGTGCAGGGCCAAAGCAATTTTTTGCAAATCATTGTCCCACCACAAAGCATATTCCATTTTGTTGCGATAAAAATACTCCCTGCCGTCAGTCTTCATCTCAGGCGCCGCGATTGGCAAGTGCTGCTCCGAAAAAGCCGCGCGCACCAACTCGGACTTTTGTTGCAATTCATATTGAAAATCCATCACCTGCCAAGGGCTGGTCGACAAATAAATCTCGTCCTTTGGCGCCACCCGAAAAGGACTGCTCGCCAAAACCTTGGTCGCAACCGCCTCCGCGTAACTTTTCTTAAGTTTATAAACTTTCGCCTCCACCTCTTCATCTGGCAACCCGCCCCACACAAAAACCTTTCTGCCGTCCGCCAGCTCGCCCAGTGCCTGTCCGCCCGACACGATTTTGGTCAACTTGATTCTCTCCATTTCCCTATTTTACTGGAAAGCCTTGAATATTTAAAGTGCTTAAGTTACAATGAAGTCAAAAGGAGATACAAATGAACGGAGCAAACAGGATGCCAGAACCAAACTCGGAGGAGGTGCGCGCACCAAAACCTCCAAAACCGCGCATAAGCTACAACGGAATTACGTTATTTTTCATCGTGATATTTTTGGTGGTGTTTGTGTTGAGCGGGCTGCAGTGTGCCACACTTTTTGAGTATTCAATCGCGCCATCGTCCGACGCCATGACGTATGTGGTTATAACGCTTCTTGCAACGGCCATGATTTGCAGTGGCTTGGCGGCTGTAATGCTCAGCCTGAAACGCGTCGCAGCCAAAATCTTCGCAAACGCGGTGTTTGCGCTGGCTGGTCTTATTGAAGTGATAATGCTGTTTATGGCCATCACGAGCGGGGTTGGGGCGTTTTATGCGGCGTGTCTGATGTTGTTGCTTGCCGTGCCGGCAATCTGCTTGGCGTGGATTTTCAACCGTGCAAAAGGGCTGACGGAAGAACTTAACGGCAAAATGCTATCGTGGGATGTGTTGGTCTCGTTGGGGCTGGTTTTGGCGGTAATTATTTGGGGGTCATTGAGCACAATACTAACAATCACGAGAGTTTACAGGTCGCCCAGCCCCTATTCACCCAGTTCTTGCACGGGATCGCGTTGCCCAACAATCGACAAGCCAGTTCTTTATCTTTATCCCGAAAACACCATGGACGTGAAAGTCAATTTGTCTTATGACGGCGAGGTGCTCAGCTATCCAGAAATTGGCAACGGTTGGCAGGTCGTGGCGAGTCCGGACGGGAGTCTGATTAATCGTGCCGATGGCAGGGAGTACAGTTATTTGTTTTGGGAGGGCAGACCGAATTATACGCCAAAATACGACATGACAACCGGTTTTGTGGTGGCGGGCAGTGCCACGCGGGAGTTTTTGCAAGAAAAGTTGGCCGAAATGGGGTTGACGCCGAAAGAATATAACGAGTTTATTGTGTATTGGTATCCGCAAATGAAAGACAATCCGTATAATTTGATTCATTTTGCGACCGACGAGGAATACGGCGCCCATGCGCAGCTGGACATCTCCCCTGCTCCGGACAAAATGCTCAGGGTGTTCATGGTGTTTGAGTCGCTGACTCAGCCGGTTGAGGTCGCGCCTCAGAGTTTTGAGTCATTTGTGCGCTCCGGATTTACAGTGGTGGAATGGGGCGGTAGCGCGCTGGGAACGGTGAGGCACTTGTAATTCTTTGTCAAACGTGGTATAATGAGAAGATGAAACGTGGTCAGAAACAAAGATTTTATCAAGAGCCGAAGAAATGCTGGGTGAATGACAAGGAGAAGATTTGTTATGACAGCGAGGAGGAGGCGGAGATGGCGGCAAGATATATAGAGGCGACTCACCAACTGCCCAGAGGGACGCTAAAAGTTTATAAATGCAATTTTGGTGAGCATTGGCACATTGCCAACAACAGAGGTATGTGCAACTGAACTTCGACGAGAAAAGTTTATAGTTTATAAAGTAGTTATAAACAGCCAAGAAGAAAGCTGTTTATTCGTAACGCAAAGCCTCAATCGGGTCTTTTTTGGCGGCGCGGCGCGCGGGCAAAGTTCCCGCCAGAAAGGCAATCGCCATCACCACCGCCACCAAGATGAGTATCATCGAAATATCAAACTCCATCAAGTTGAAACCCGGAAGGTCTTTCAAAAAAGTATCCGCGGCAACGGGGTTGATAATGAGTTTGGCAAGATATGCCACGCCGACGCCGATGGCCGAGCCCCAAAATCCCAACGCCACTGCCTCCACGCTGAACATCAGGAAAATCTTTCCCCTGCCCAGCCCCATCGCTTTCATCAAACCAATTTCACGAGTACGCTCTTGCACTGCCATGAACAGCGTGTTGATAATGCCGATACTCGCCGCAAGCAGAGCAATGCCGCCAAAAATCGTGAACACCAAAATTATCGCGTCGAAGAACGACTTAATCATGCCGACCTGATCTTCAAACGTCATGCCCGTGAAACCGAGCGCGTCAAGGTCGTCCTTGATTTTTTCTAAACCTTCGTCACCAAGACTGGAGTCCCATTCGGCGGTCGCAAACATCACCATGTTGCGATAACTTTCCGGCATATGGGCGTACAGTACGTCCAATATTTCGGTTTCGGCGGCGACGTTCACCCAACTGCGCCCCATATTGATGATGGACTTATTGAGTACGCCGACGACCTTGACCTCAACGAGTTGTACTTGCATAGTGGCCTGTTCTGTCACCGCGAGCTCAATAGTCTCTCCGACGATGTCGGCGTCAGATTGGTAGCCCAGCACTTCGGCATATCCGGGCTGCAAGATAATTTCCGGCGCGCTGCCGCCGATGTCAATCATTCTCCCCTCAGCAATATCGATAGTTATTCTGTCCGACGGCAATGCCTGCGGCGAAATCAGATATTTTTTGTCAGTTTTTGCGGACGTGATATACTCCGCCTCAATATTCCGCGCGCCCTTGACCGATTGAATGCCCGGAATCTGGCGGATTTTCTCCAAATCTTCTTCCGAAATTACGGTCATTTCAGTGCTGTTGGTTTCCGGATTATATTCAGTCGGCGCGCTACTACCAAAGCTCATCATGCTTTGCATAATTTCTTGCAGGGCTTTTGGCATAATTTCGATATACCCTTCACCACCGGCGCTTTCCATTTGAGTGTCGATATAGTTATTGACACCGGTGCGGATGCCGCTGGTGGCGATAATCGTAAACGAACCAATAAAAATTGCGAGAATAGTCAAAAAGGTGCGACCCTTGTTCCTGAGCAGGTTGGAATTGGCACTTTTGATGATGTCGATTAGTTTCATACGCGGGCTCCTTTCTTGAGAATGTCGGCGTTTGGTGCGATGATTTGCCCGTCTTTGATGTGCAGTTGGCGTTGGCAACGCTCTGCCAATTCAGCGTCGTGCGTTACGACGATGAGGGTGATGCCCTTTTCTTTGTTCAAGTTAAACAACAAATCTTCAATGGCGGCTCCGGTGGCGGAATCAAGGTTGCCGGTGGGTTCGTCCGCGAAAATTACTTTGGGGTTGTTGACCAAGGCTCTCGCGATGCACACCCGCTGTTTTTGTCCGCCAGACAAATCAATGGCTTTGTTTTTCGCTTTGTCGTCGAGTTCAACCGCTTTCAAAGCTTCCATCGCGCGTTTTTTACGCTCGCGAATAGCGACACCACCGATTTTCAGCGGCAAGATGACGTTGTTCAGAACGGTGTCGTTAGCGTTCATAAAAAACTGTTGGAAAACGAACCCGAAACGACGGTTACGTAAGCGATTCAACTCTTTGTTGGATAGTTGATTGGAGTCCACGCCGTCGATTTCCACCGAACCGCTGGTTGGCTTGTCCAGCAACGCCAAGATGTGCATTAAGGTTGATTTGCCGGAGCCGGATTTGCCGATGATGGCAATGCTCTCCCCTTTGTTGATGTCAAGGCTTACGCCTTTCAGCGCCGCAAAGGCGCTACTTTTCTTGCCATAAGTTTTGGTCAAGTTTTTGATTGATAAAATTGATTTGTTTAATAACATAATGTATACTAGTATATAGCATGTGGTTAACAAAAGCAAGACTTTTTTTGAAAAAAGCCTTGACATAATTTAGTTAAGTAACTAAAATGTTTAGCAGGTTAAATAAATTATATATATGCAAAGAAAATATACAGCAGAAATGACAAGAATCGAAATGACTTTGATTAAACTGAAGTCTATGGTGTTTTGCCAACACGTGCATATGCACCGACGGGGGGGGGGTGTCGGAAGAGGTGTCGTATTCCACTTTTCTTCTGGTTAATATCTTGGCGGAGCATTACGCCAACCACCGCGCACCAATCACAGTCACGGAATTGGCGGATAAAATGGGCTTGACTCCAGCTGCTATTTCGCAAGCGTTGAACTTTTTGGAACAGCACAGAATCGCGCAGCGCAAAAAGTCTTCAGAAGACAAGCGGCAGACTTTTGTCGAGTTGACGTTCAAGGGAAAAATCTTGACAAAACGAGTGAACAAAATGAGGAACGGCGAACGAACGCTGGGCGACATTTTGGAATATCTTGGAGAAAAAGACACGGCTGAACTCACCCGCATTTTTGGGCGAATCGATGAGTATATTGAAGAAAGGTTTTCGAGAAAGAACCAAAATGATTAAGCTACTTAAATATCTTTTGCCTTATTGGTGGCAAATAGTTTTGTTGGTGCTGGGGTTGGTTTTGCAAGTGACCGCCAATCTCAAGTTGCCGGATTTGATGTCGGGAATCATTGACCAAGGCATTATGACCGAAGACATTGGTTATGTGTGGAGCGTGGGTTTTCAAATGCTTGCCATCGCGCTGGCTGGCGGTGCGGGCATGATTATGGCGGGGTTTTTCGCTGCCAAAGTGGGCACGGGGTTTGCGCGTCAAATAAGAGAAGATTTATTCAAGCATATTTTGAGTTTTAGTATCGACGAAATCGACCAGTTTTCAACAGCTTCGCTACTCACCAGAACTACCAATGACGTCAACCAAATACAACAAACGCTGGTGATGGTGCTGCGCATGTCGTGCCAAGCGCCGATTATGGCGGTGGGCGCGGTGGCGATGGCATTTCAGACCGCTCCGGACATGACGTGGATTATTGCTTTGGTGGTGGGGGCGCTGGTTGCAATTATTGTGGTGATTATTATCATCGGGCTGCCGAAGTTCCAGTTGATTCAAAAACTGAACGACAAATTGAACTTGGTGACGCGGGAAAACTTGACGGGTTTGCGCGTGGTCAGAGCTTTCAACAATGAGCGTTATGAAGAGCGGAAGTTTGACGTCGCCAATCACGACGTAACGAAAGTCAATGTGTTTGTCAATCGTTTGATGGTGGTGATGACGCCGTTGGTGCAGTTGGCGTTGTCGCTCGCAACGGTTCTGATTGTGTGGGTGGGCGCGGGGTTGGTGGACAAAGGCAGTTTGGAAATTGGCAAGGTTTTGGCGTTTGTGCAATATGCCATGCAAGTGATGATAGCGTTCATGTTTCTTGCGATGGCGTTTGTGATTTTGCCACGCGCGATTGTGTCGTGGAAGAGGATTGTGCAAGTCCTGAACACGAAGTTGTCAATCGAGTGGACGGACGAGAGCGCCAAAAACAGCGTGGCGCAGAGCGGTGCGGGCGTGCACTTTGAGAATGTGTCTTTTGCATACAAGGACGCGGAAGAGGCGGTGGTGAAAAATATTTCATTCAGCGCGAAAAAGGGCGAAACCACCGCTATCATTGGTTCCACCGGTTCGGGCAAAACCACCATTATTGACCTCATGACGCGCTCGCACGATGTGACGAGCGGTGAAATATTACTGGACGGCAAAAATATCAAAAATTATTCGCAGGCGGATTTGATGAAAAAAATTGGGCTGGTTTCACAAAAGGCGGTGTTATTTTCCGGCACGATTGAGTCCAACATCAAGTTTGGTGCAGCTGGCATCAGTGAAAAAGCCATGAAGAAAGCGGCGGAAATTGCGGGGGCGCTGGGATTTATTGAGAAACTGGAAGATGGGTTCAAGTCCCACGTGGCGCAAGGTGGCGCCAACTTTTCCGGCGGGCAAAAACAGCGGTTGTCGATTGCGCGGGTGGTGGCGAAACGTCCGGAAGTGTATTTGTTTGATGATAGTTTCTCGGCGCTAGATTACAAAACGGACTTGGCAGTGCGGCAAGCCCTGAAGCCCATCACGAAAAAAGCGGCGGTGATTATTGTGGGGCAACGCATTGGCACAATTAAGCACGCCGACCAAATTATTGTTTTGCAGGACGGCGAGATTGTGGGCAGCGGCAGGCATTATGAACTATTAAAATCATGCGAAGTCTACCGGCAAATAGCTGAGAGCCAATTGTCGGCAGAGGAACTGAGAAAGGAGCTGGATTATGTCGAAAAATAACCAAACCCGACCAGCTTCCGGCATGGGTGGCGGACCTGGGCTGGTTGACAAACCCAAGAACTTTGCGGGGTCGCTGAAAAAAATGGCAGGAGTGTTGAAAATCCATCGTGTGGCGATTGCCGTCACAGTGGTGTTTGCGATTGCGGGCACAGTGTTTGCCATTGTGGGTCCGAAGCTGATGGGCAATATGATCAACCAAGTGACGGACGATTATATTTTGCGCCAAGTTTATGACACGGTGAAAAAAACTTTGCCGGAAAGTTTGGTTTTGCCGGAGGGCACGACGTTGGAAACTTTGCCGGCGACTGTGCAGAACATGGCAGCGGCGGGGCAAATCGACGGGACGGTTTTGCAACAGTTGCAAAGTATGGAGTTGGACAGCAATGCGGAAATGATGGAGCGGCTGAACGACGAGCAAAAAACGGAAATTATGCAAATAGATTTGAACGAGCGCCCCAGTTTTCGATATGACGCGATTTTGAAGATTGCCGTTTTGTTGCTTGCGCTGTATTTGGCGGCGGCGATTTGCAGCTATATTAGTGGGTGGATTATCACGAACGTCACGATGAAAATTGTCAAGCGTTTTCGCAAGGATATCAGCCGCAAAATCAACCGCCTGCCGATTGCGTATTTTGACCAACATCAATACGGCGACACGTTGAGTCGCGTGACAAACGACGTGGACACGATTGCCCAATCTTTGAATCAGACCATCACGCAGTTGATTTCGTCGGTAACGATGGTGTTGGGCATTTTGGTGATGATGTTTTCGATTTCGTGGCAGATGACGGTGATTGCGCTGGCGGTGTTGCCGATTTCGGCGGTGTTGCTGAGATTTGTGACGAAAAAATCGCAGTTTCATTTCAAAAACCAACAAGACGAACTGGGTAGTTTGAATGGGCACATTGAAGAAGTTTATGCAGGGCACGCTGTGGTCAAGGCGTTCAATAATGAGGCAAAAATGACCAAAAAGTTCACGAGCGTCAACAATCGGCTGTATAAAAGTGCGTGGAAAGCGCAGTTTATTTCGGGGTTGATGTTTCCGCTGATGCATTTTGTGGGTAATTTGGGTTATGTGGCAACGGCGATTGTCGGCGGCTATCTCGCTATCAACCGCGTGATTGGCATTGGCGACATCGCGGCGTTCATCCAATACGTCAACCAATTCAACCAGCCTATCGCGCAATTTTCGCAAATCTTGAATGTCCTGCAATCGGCGGTGGCGGCGAGCGAGCGGGTGTTTGAGTTTTTGGAAGAGCCGGAGCAAGTGCCGGACAGCCCGACCGTCGTCCCTCTCTCCTCTGTCAAGGGCGAAGTGGAGTTTGAAAATGTGCATTTTGCATATGCGGCAGGACAGCCGGTGATTAAAAACTTCAATGCCAAAATCAAAGCTGGGCAAATGGTGGCGATTGTCGGTCCGACGGGCGCGGGCAAAACCACGTTGGTTAATTTGTTAATGCGGTTTTATGACCCAACGTCCGGCGCGATTTTGATTGACGGCAAAAACAGCTTGGAGATTAAGCGTGCGGACGTGCGCAAGGCTTTTGGCATGGTGTTGCAAGACACGTGGTTGATTAACGGCACGATTTTGGAAAATCTGAAATACGGCAAGCCGGACATCAGTGATGAAAAGGTTAAAGAAATTGCCAAAACCGTGCACATCAACCACATTGTTGAGGCGTTGCCGCACGGGTGGCACACGGTGATTGATCAAGACGTGGAAATTGTGTCAGCGGGCGAAAAGCAGTTGTTGACCATTGCGCGGGCGATGGTGGCGGACGCTCCGATGATGATTTTGGACGAGGCGACTTCCAACGTGGACACACGGACGGAGGTGCTGATTCAGCAGGCAATGGAAAAGTTGACGAAGAATCGCACCAGTTTTGTGATTGCCCATCGGCTGTCAACGATTCGGAATGCGGATTTGATTTTGGTGATGAATAGCGGCGATATCGTGGAGCAGGGCACACATGCGGAGTTGATGAGACGGGGTGGTTTCTATGCGGGGTTGTATAATTCGCAGTTTGCGGAGGATTGATTCAGGCGCAGGTTCGGCGCGGACGGGCAGTTTGCGTGGGAAGGTGAGGTTTTTGGTTGGGGGGGGGTCGTGCTCTTTTGTTGGTGCAATTCCCTTGCCGGTTTTCTTGGTATAGCTCTTTTGTTGGTATGTTCTTCCTGCCGGTCTTGTTGCACAACCACCCACATTCACAGGTACAGAACCGTGCCATCCGGTCGTTACCGGTGGCAGTCGGTTCCTCGCTTCAATCTGTCGTCACAGATTGAAGAGCCCTGTGAAGTGGG
>JAISOF010000022.1 GCA_031275815.1 Candidatus Nomurabacteria bacterium | reverse complement strand
GCTAAGAGGCGGGATGCGGGTGACAAGATTTAGGGGTATCCCCAGAAAGAATTGCAAAGCAATTTTTCTGGGGAAGAAATCTTGGCAGGCCCTGCATTCCCCCTCTTGCGGCTGAGCTGGTTTTTGCCGGGAAGCTGGTATACCAAGAATTATCTATTAGTAGCTTTTCGTGCGTGACAAAACCCAACAAAGCAACTAGCAACCTCAATATTAACTAGCTCTTCGCCCGTGAAAAAACCCAGCAACAGGCAACCCTAACATTAAGCAGTTTTCGCCCGCGCAAAACCCAACAACCGTCGCCCAACTAAGCACTAGTAGCTTCCAACTCACGGTTCAGACGTTCCAGCATGTCGGTTTTTTCAAGCAAAGTTTTGCGAGTTTCTTCCACCAGTTCAGCGGGGGCTTTTTTGAGGTAGTTTTTGTTCGCCAGCCTCCCCTCCAATAACTCAATCTCTTTTTGCGCGTTGTCAATCCGTTCGCGGAGGTGGTCGCCGTATTTCGCAATGGTTTTGGCGTCAATGTCCAGCCACGCTTCCCGACCAGAGTTCGCCAGCCTCAGTCCGGTGCTTTGTCCGAGTTCGCGGGCGTTTTTCAGTCTTGCCAAGAATTGAATGATGTCTTTGTTTTTGGCAATTAGTTTATCTTCACCGTACATCAAGGTCTGTTTGCCAGTGGTGGACAAATCTGCCACCACAAAGCGGATTTCCGTGACAAGAGCGCGGATTTCTTCAAAATCTTTCGCCTTATTTATATCATAATTGATATATCCACCCCACGTTTGTCCAGCCAAAGTATCGTTTGTCCAACTGAGGTTTTGCCAAATGTTTTCCGACAGGAACGGTGCAAACGGATGAATCAGTTTCAGGCAATATTCCAACACATACGTCATAAGTGAGATATTATTAAAGACTTTTTGCGTTTCAATGAACCAATCTGCCACGTCGTTCCAAATCACTTGATAAACTTGCTCGCCTGCCTCTGAAAAACGGTATTCGTGCAACATTTTTTCAACGGTCAGACGCGCATGGTTCAACTGCCCGATAATCCAATCTTCACCAATGTTTTTCAGTTCGTTAGGCTCTTCCACCGGATTTTCGTAGTTATCCCCCGCCTGTTCTTGCACGAAACGCGCGATATTCCAGAGCTTATTGCAGAGATTGCGCCCCGCCAGCACTTTGGAAGGTGAAAAAGCTTGGCTTTGCGCGGCTGAGCGCGAGGCAACAATGCCCAAGCGAAAAGCGTCCGAACCGTATTTTGCAATAATTTCCATTGGACTCAGCACATTACCTTTGCTTTTGCTCATCTTTTTGCCGTGTTCGTCAAGCACCATGCCATGCAAATAAACTTCTTTGAACGGCACTTGATCAGTGGCGTACAGCCCCAGCATAATCATGCGGCTGACCCATGCATAGAGCAAGTCCGAGCCGGTTTCCATAACGCTCAAAGGGTAATATCGCGCCAAGATATTATCCATCAAATCGGCGGCGGTTTGGGCGGGGTCATTCACCAAAATGTCGTCATTTTGGTGAGAATCATTCACTGAAATACCTGCATTTTGGTGAGTTGGAGGGCTGATGGAGTTGGCGGCGGCGGAGCTGGATGAAGCTGGAACAACAGGTGGCTTGTCATGATGGCGGTCGGTGTGGTGAGGCGTTTGCTCATGGTGATGGGGGCTGGCGTGGTGAAGCGTTGTGATCGACGATTCGTGAGGGTTGGCGGAAGGTTGATTGGCGGGATAGTTCGTGGTGATAAACGGCCATTGACCAGAGGAAAACCAAGTATCAAAGGTGTCCTCATCGCGGCGGTATTTCTTGCCCTTGACTTCAATTTCGGACTCCCCCACCCGCTCGTCAAAAATCCAATCTTCCGGATGGTCGATATTTTGAAAGGCCGGTATCGGAATGCCCCAAGGGATTTGCCTTGACAGGTTCCAATCTTTCAGGTTCTTGTAATACTGGATGAGCTCTTTGGCTTTTTGCTCTGGGAAAAACTTGATGCTCCCCTTTTCAATTTCCGCCACTGCTCTCTCCGCCAAAGGTTTAACTTCCAAAAACCATTGGTCTTTGAGCAACGGTTCAATGATACTGTCACATTTATAGCAATGACCGACGGAGTGAATTATATCTTTTTCGTTTCTTAGTAACCCAATAGCTGACAGCTCTTCCACGATTTTGGCGCGAGCTTCCTCCACTGTTAACCCCGTGAAGCCCTCCCCTGCCGCCTCGTTCATGCGTCCGTCAAAACCGATGACCGTGATTTCGTCCAGAGCGTGCCTTTTGCCCACTTCATAGTCGTTCGGGTCGTGGGCGGGCGTGATTTTCACCACCCCTGTACCAAACAGTTCGTCCACGTATTCGTCGGCGATAATCGGCACTATGCGGTTGGCAATCGGCACCGTGACCATTTCGCCGACCAAGTTGGCGTATCTGGCGTCTTTGGGGTTGACAGCCACTGCTGTGTCACCGAGCATGGTTTCCGGTCGGGTGGTGGAGACGATGATTTCTTGATTGGTGCCGGTGACGGGATAGGCGATGTCCCACATTTTCCCGACTTCGTCGCGGTGGGTGACTTCAATATCGGCGAAGGAGGTTTGGTGGGTGGTGCAGTAGTTGACGATTTTGTGACCTCTGTAAATCAAGCCCTCGTCCCAGAGGCGTTTGAAGGTGGCATAAACGGTTTTGACGACTTTGTTGTCAAGGGTGAAAGTTGAGTTTCGCCAGTCGCAACTGGCGCCGAGTGCGCGGATTTGCAATTCCATGTTGCCTCTTTGTTCCGCAACGAAGTTCCAGACTTGGTTGTATAGTTCGTCGCGGGAGTAGTCAAAGCGGGTTTTGCCGATTTTTTCAAGGGCTTTTTCATAAACCACCCAAGTTTCAAAGCCGGCGTGGTCGGCGCCAGGGATATAGATTGTGTCGTAATTGTTCAAGCGGTGGAAGCGCGTCAGGATGTCCTCCAGCGCTAAAGTCAGACCGTGTCCGATGTGCAGGTCGCCGTTGGCGTTGGGCGGGGGCATGACGATGGAGTAGGGGAGGGCGGATTTGGTGGGGCGGACGTCAAAGACGCCGGCGGTTTCCCAGATGGCATAGATTTCTGGTTCGGTTTGTTGGGGTTCGTAAACTTTTGTGAATTTCATAATGTATTTTATTGTAGCATGGTTTTGGGCGGAGGGCTAGGGTTTGTTTTGGGTTGGTGGTTTTTGTGGAGTTTTGTTGCGGGTTGAGGGGCTATTTTAATGGTGGGTGAGATTGTTGGTTTTTTCACGGGCGAAAGGCTAGTTAATATTGGGGTTGCTAGTTGTTTTGTTGGGCTTTTTCACGGACGAAAAGCTACTAATAGATAATTCTTGGTCATACCAACGTTGGGGTTTATTGGTGGTTGGTTTTGAAGTTTATGGTGATAATACTCCTGCCATCTACCCCAGACCCCTCAAGGGGCCAATGCCCAAGTAATTACTATTAGCTAGCTTTTCTGTTGGGATAGATGGGAGTTCTTTAATCGCACAACACAGATTACAAACTTTTTTCTCTGTTGTGGGTCAGACCTTGCTTTGTTGCAAATCGCAAAACACTGGAAAAACTTGAGTAACCCCCAACAAGGTCTTGTTGGCACCAACCCCCACTTCACAGGGCTCTTCAATCTGTGACGACAGATTGAAGCGAGGAACCGACTGCCACCGGTAACGACCGGATGGCACGGTTCTGTACCTGTGAATGTGGGTGGTTGTGCAACAAGA
>JAISOF010000004.1 GCA_031275815.1 Candidatus Nomurabacteria bacterium | reverse complement strand
TTATCACCCCGTCAAAGAGGCTTTGCTGTTCGCTGAGTGCAGCCAAATCGGTTAAGGCTGAAGGGTGTGGGGTGCCCACACCTTAACCGATTTGACGCGAAACGTACTCTTTGACGGGGGCGATAATTATGCAACAATACCTATTTTTTGGCACTCGCTTGCAATGAGTGCCAGAGTGCGTTATAATTAGGCGTGTACCCAGAAAAATAATCGAAAGGAATAACATGAAACCGAAAAATTATTTGGTGCCAACTGTGATAGAGGAAACCAGTCAAGGCGAGCGGGCGTTTGACATTTTTTCACGGCTTTTGAACGAGCGGGTGATTTTTCTCGGTGAGGAGGTCAACTCGCACACCGCTTCACTGGTGGTGGCGCAGCTTTTGCACCTTGCATATCAAGACCCCAAACAGGACATCAAGCTGTATATCAATTCTCCGGGCGGGTCGGTGTATGACGGGTTGGCGATTTATGATACCATGCAATATATTGAGCCGGATGTCCAGACAATCGGCATAGGTTTGCAGGCGTCAATGGGGGCGTTTCTGTTGTCGTCCGGCACCAAAGGCAAGCGTTTTGTGCTGTCCAATTCGCGGCTGATGATTCACCAGCCCAGTTCCGGCACAGAGGGCAAGGTTACCGACCAAGAAATCACTTTGCGCGAGGCCGTGTTTTTGAAAAAGCGTTTGAACGAGATTTTGGCGAACAACACTGGCAAATCTTTGAAAGAAATTGAAAAAGATGTGGAGCGCGATTTTTGGATGAGCGCGGAGGAAGCGGTGAAGTACGGATTGGCGGACGAGGTGATAAAGCGCGCATGACGGGTTTTATCCCCCAATCTCCACCAAAACTTTGACAAAATCTCCTTATCATATATTATATAAACCATACGCAATGGGCTTTTTGGCCTTCTAAGGTTGCACTTTTCGACAAAATAGCCTATTAGTTTTTGAAAGCGAGGTGAAGCTCTTGAAGCTCAAAAAGCTCGTGGTGATTGTATTCGCCGTCTTGTTGTTGTGCGAAGTGATTATGGGAGGTAGGCATGGCATGCAAAAGAACAACACACCAAACGGATTCAACCATTTTACTGGATTGCAAGTGGTTTATTCCGAAAACAACAGTGCATCCCGCATCTTGACCATCACACTGCCGGGCGTGCAGAATAGCGGGCGGTATTTGTTTGACCCCCACATCGTTTCTATGCGGCAACGTGGCGGCGAACAGCTGGCGAACATCGTCATGCTGGACTATCGCAAGGATTGGTTCGACATGTCGATTATCGTTTATGAACTAGTGGAGCGGATTGAGTCGGGCATGTTCGACCAATATGACGTGGTTTATCTCGACGGTGTTTCCTGCGGAGCGAAAGTGTTTGCGCACCTGATTATCGGGCTGCACGAGCACGAGCGCCAAGACATTTTGGACAAAATCGTTTTCCACTCCATCAACGGCGTCATCTCACCCAAAGACATCAAAACCAATCAATTCAACCTTGCGAAATGGTTGCCGTACATCGCCACGCCGATTATCACGCCGATTCTGAAATCTGCGCACCAATCTGGCTGGCAAAAAGAGGCGGACTATTATGGAATGCTGGAGGATGTTTCCATCGCCAAGCTCAACCAAGATGCCAACGACCGGATTAGTTGGCTTTTGCTCAAAGACCAAGTCAAAGCCATGAACACCAAGTTGCCGGAACTGGTTGAGCCCATCCGGATTCAACGGTGCGTGGGCGTCTTTTCCGAAAACGACACGCAAATTGACAATGAGAGCAATCTTGATTCGCTGGAGTATCTTTTTGGCGACGTGGACTGCGTCAGTTTGCCGACCGGACATTCCACGCTGGCGTATCAGCCGGACGCATGGAGGAGGTTTTATGTGCAAAATTAGGCTAATTGTTAAAAAAAGGCAGTTTTTCGCTGCCTTTTTTTCAGTTTCGATGATATCGCCAAAAGCTCTCCTAATCCCGCCGCGCCAGCTCGTGAGCGGCGGCCCTTTCAGCAACATGGTTGCCGACTGCCGTAGTCGCTCTCCATGCCGCCGTCAGGTGAGGGGTGTCAGCATCTGTGAAAATCAACGCGTATCCCAAATACAGGAGCGCGTCTTCTTCGGCTTCCGCCGAAGCGTCACAGTATAGCTTCCATACGTCCGTGAAGACAGTGTGGTGTTCTTGCGTCCAGTCGGGCACCCAGAGATGTTTTGACAGGGCAATAACATACTCCGCATCCAAGCGCAGCGCGAGCGTCGAAAACGCCGCATCATGCCGATGGAGCATGGCCCGAGCCGCGTAATTGGCCTCCTGTATCGGAAGCTCCTTATCGGACAGGCGTGCTTTATACCGCCCAATCCTCTCTTGGTATTCCTCAGCTTTGGCGTCTGACTTGCGACGCACCAACTCTTCTGCCGCTATTTGCGCACCAAAGACACTACCGTCAACGCGGTGATGGTTGCTGACTGCCTTGTACAGCTCACTGACGTCCAAATTCAAGAACGCCATGCCGTACCCAGCACCCAAACGGGCTTCGTGGTCGACGCAGAATGTATCCAAGGCGTCAAAAGCCGCTTTGTAGCCCAACAGGGTCTTGCAGAACCCTTCATGCATACTTGCCAAGCTGGCAAGTATGCTCTCGTGTTGTTCCTGCATGGTCCTAGCCATGGCGTCTTTTTCGATCTTCGTGGGGGACGAGTTGTTACTGCATAGCAATTGTCGGTAGTTCTTGAGTTCTAAAAAGTTATTCTTGCTCATTTTCTGACCCTCCCTTCGGCTCGCTCGACTCACCCGCAGACAGGTCGTCTGGGGCAACACCCTTCGCCCACATCTGGTTCATGGAGCGAGTTTTGAATTGCCCGTCAATCTCGATCTCCATTTCAATCTTGCTCTCATCCCACTCTGGATGAGCGAGCTTCAGCTCCATGCGCCGAACGGCGCGCTTGTCCATGAATAGTTCAGTGACCCTCGCCCATCCATAGAGTTTGTCCGCGCCTTCTGGGTGTTGCAATCCGACATTGACAAGGCTTTTGGCAACTGGTGAATCATAAATCACCAAGTCGCCCAGAGTCTCATTGACAACGTCCACGTATCCGCGCCGAAGCAGTTCCTTCAGCGCCACTCCCGCCGCGTTGTAGTTGCCGTTGTTAATGGCCCTTTCCAGAGCCAATTTAACTTCCACTGCTGTGCACGCGGCAAATAACTTTGCGTAACCTTCGCACAAGCGCGCGTCCATTTCCGACTGCTCAAGCGCCTTCAGCGCTGCGGAGTCCTCAAGACTGACCGAGAGCTCTGCTTTGTCGAGCAATTTCTGGCGGTACTCTGCCTCGAAATGCGGTCTATTAGTATCCATGGCGTCCTCCTTTTCCAAAAAAGCTGTGCTGATAATTGTTTATAACGAAGCGGCAAACCGGCAAAACCTCTCCCGCTTGCCGCCTCGTTATAACTCAAAATCATAAATCATCCAAACTGTGAAAGAACACCGTATCGCTACGTCTGGCATAACTCTAACATAAGATTGTCAAAAAGTCAACAAGACGGTCGATGAGTGGCGTTGTTGCATAATTATCGCCCCCGTCAAAGAGGCTTTGCTATTCGCCGAGTGCAGCCAAATCGGTTAAGGCTGAAGGGTGTGGGGTGCCCACACCTTAACCGATTTGACGCGAAACGTACTCTTTGACGGGGGCGATAATTATGCAACAATACCTCGATGAGTAGACTCTGATTGGGCTCTGACACAAACCCATTCCGAACTGGTTCCAAGAAACCAAATCTTTCCGGAAGTTATGCATCGGCCAACGCCGCTACGCCGGGCAACTCATCGCCCGCCATGAGCTCCAAAGCCGCCCCGCCACCGGTGGAAATCAAAGAATAATGCAACTCAGGGTGGAGTTTTTGGTATTCCAGCACAAAGCCGGCCGTGTCGCCGCCGCCGATGATGGAGAAAGCGTCTGACGTGCCGATGGCCGCCGCCACTTTTTCTGAGGATTTGGCAAAGCGCGGGTCTTCAGTCATGCCGAGCGTGCCGTTCCAGATAATCGTGCGCGCCTGTTCAACCAATTCCACGATTTTTGCAGCAGACTTTTCGCCAATGTCATAAGCTTTGCCGTCCTCGCCGTGCACGAAGTCCACCGGCAACACCTCTTTGGCGGAAGTTTTCTGATAAGTGCTCGCGATTTTGCCGCCCACCGCAATCACGTCGGCCAGCTTCCGAAAACGGTTGACGAGTGGCATTTTGTCATCAACTTTGGCACCGCCCAAAATGAACAGCAGTGGTCGCGTGGGATTTTCCACCGCCTGTTTGATGTTTTCCACTTCTTTTTCCAACAGCAACCCCGCCACGCTGGGCAACAACTGGGTGATGGCTGAAGTCGAGGCGTGCGCGCGGTGCACCACGCCAAACCCGTCCTGCACAAACAGTTCTGCCCCCGTCAAATCCACCAATTTTTGAGCAAAATCGGGGTCGTTCGCCTCTTCTTGTGGCGAAAAACGCAGGTTTTCCAAAAGCACTACTTTTTCTTCACCATCCGTGTCCACAAACGCCACCGGTCGCCCCAACAATTGCTGCAACTGCTCCGCCGCCGGCTTCAAAGACAGCTTTTCGTCCACCTTGCCCTCCGGCCGCCCCAAATGCGAAATCAAAAAAACTTTCCGCGCGCCGTGCTCCAACAGGTACTGAATGGTCGGCAGAGAGGCCCTAATCCGCAAATCATCCGTCACCACGCTGTCTTTCAGTGGCACATTGTAATCCACGCGCACCAAAATGTTCTTGCCCGCAACGTCCACATCACGAATTGTCTTTTTGTCAAACATCACTCCTCCTTAAATTATTCTTAGCCGGATGGTGTCCGCACCGCCCACCTTGCGCTCATGGCCGGACACAATCACCACTTTCAGATTTTCACCTTGCAAATACCCCGCCTCTTTCAACTCTCTGACCAAATCCAAGCCGTAGGTCTCGGTATAAGGTCGGACAAAAGCCGAATTGGCATACATCAGAGCGAGCTGTTGCGCCACTCTTTGGTGGCTGGTCACGCTGATAATCGGCATGGTCGGGCGGTGCGACGCCACAGAAGTGGCGGTCAGCCCAGTGCCGGTTTCCGTGATAATCAAATCCGCCCCCACCTTTTCCGCCAACTGCGCTGCCGCATGCGCCATGAAGTCCACCTGTTCGTGCTTGACCAAATCAATTTTGTCCACGCCCACGTGATTTTGAGTGTACAAAATAATCTTTTTCATCTCGCGCACCGTTTCGATCGGGTACTTGCCATTGGCGGTTTCATCCGACAACATCACCACGTCCGCGCCCTGAATCACCGCTGTCGCCACATCGTTGGCCTCGGCACGCGTTGGCTCCGGATTGTCCACCATCGAACCCATCGTTTGGGTCGCCACAATACACAACTTGCCCTGCTTCCGACACAATTCCACCAATTTGCGCTGCACCGCCGGCACCACTTCCGCACCCGCCTCCACCGCCATATCACCCCGCGCCACCATAATGGCGTCAGTGGCGCTAACAATCGCACGCATAGTGTCATCATTTTCGATGGCTTTTTTGGTCTCAATCTTCGCGATAATCTGTTTGTCCGAGCCCAAAGACACTAAGATTTGCCGCAGATTCTCAATATCCGCCGCCGATTGGATGAAAGACAACGCCACAAAATCAAAATCCTTGTCCGCGCCCCACTCGATATCGCGCATGTCCTTTTCCGTGATAATATCCCCGCCAAAATCCGTTTCTGGCAAGTTCAACCCCTTTTTACTCATCAAGAAACCGTCATTTTCCACTCGGAGCTTGATGGCGGTCTCAGACACAATTTCGGTGACTTTCGTCTTGATTTTGCCGTCAAAAATAAACACCGGATCGCCCACCTTCACCTTGTCCGCCAAGTTGTATTGCACCGGCAAAGTCAATCCCCCGTCGTGCGTCCCCGCGGCATAATCCAAAACCAAATCGTCGTCCTTTTTCACCAACAAATGGTTGTCCTTCAACTCACCCAGCCGAATCTTCGGACCCTGTAAATCCTGAATAATTGCCACATTTTTCTTGCGTTTCGCTGAGGCCTCGCGGATCCACTTCACTTGTTGCTCGCGCTCTTCATAATTGCCGTGCGAAAAGTTCAACCGGCACCCGTTCACCCCCGCGTCAATCAACCCATAAATCGCCTCAAAAGAGTTGACCGCCGGTCCAATCGTCGCCAAAATCTTTGTTCGTTTAAATATTTTACTCATATCTTCCATGATACACGGTTAAGGTATTTTTTTCAAATAATCTGCAAATTTCGCTTGCACAACCACCCGCTCCACCGCCCCGCCTGTCGATTTTCTAGCAATTGACATTCTCCGCCCACTGTTGTATGATTCAAAGCAGAGATCGGCTTATTTTTGGCTTTATCTTATGAGAGAAGTGTCAAGAAAAATCACTTTAAGCTGTTTAAAGTTTTTCATATATAAGCCCTAGTGGACGTCTAGCTCTTTTACAACTAAATAATGACTTAAATTTTTTCCAAATTTTTATCACACGGCGGTTTTTCGTAGGAAATTTCAGAAAGGAAGTGGAAAATGGTTATTCAGGGAGACCGGGGGTACCTCAGTCCGGAATATTACATGCAAGAAGATGTCGATTTTCTCAAAAGCAAAAGGCGAACTATCAAATGGATGGTTGCGATTTTCGTTATTTCGGCTGTCCTTTTGGTGACGGTCGACTCGGCGAGAGTGCGGCTCTTTGTGGTGCCGGAAGAGAACTTCAACGCTTTGCCAATTATGGAGCGGATGGAGTTGGCTGAAGATTTTGTCTATGCTTATGATTATCTGAAGGAAACAGAGCTAAGAATCAATCGAAGCGTGGATGGTTTCTTCGATCAAAAGGTCGAAAAGTCCGTCAGTAATCTGGTGGCTGACAATATCAACGATTTTAGGCAGATCAGGCTCACGGGCGAGGAGTTAAGACGTTCTAAGAGCAATCTTGAGATTTTTATGATGAGTGTGCTCTCCATACCAGCGGCGGTAATGTTGACCTTGGTGTTTTTTCTTATTTGGTACATGGTTATTAGCATATTTCTCCTAATAGAGTATGCCGTAGATTGTCGGAGAGCTAGGCACTTCTTGATCGACGTGCCCCGCACACAGACTTGCGTTATTTGGATTATCGCAACAACATTGCCGCTGGGCTGGCTGTTTTATCTGGTGTCGGCGGTGCGTTTGTATTTTTTCAAGCGCCAGCGGGCCAAGCAAAAGGCGGCGGTAAGGGAGCAGTCCATTGCGCTCGGATGTTTTTTTCCGGGTCCGGATGGCGTCACACCAATTACTGTCCAAGACTTGATTAAGACGCCGGAGCTACGCCAAGAGTCGGATGGGCTGGACGGGTCAAATCAGCCGAGCGAGCCGGACGAACAGGATGAGCCAAATGAGCCGGACGAGCCAAGTGCACCGAGTGAACCGAACCAGCCAACGATGCCGGACAAGCCCTCTGAAATAAAGGTGGTGTTCAACCACAACCCCGAAGAGGCTTACAACTGTTACGCCCACCTCCGCCACATCGGTGACAAAGAGTCCTATTTCAAGGCACACATCCAGTCGCTGGAAAAAGAGGAATACGCCCAAATCTGGCGTCTTGAACGACTAGGTAGGGAAATGAGAAGCAAGCAACACGAGGTAAATCGTCTCCGCACTCGCCTTCACTCAACCAAAATGATGATGGCTGGTTTCAGCTCGGATGAAGCTGTTATTCAGGCAGAGTTTCAGCAGATTCAGCAGTTTCAGGGCGTTATAGCGATTGGCACCGACCACTATGGCATACTGAATATCCTAGTTCGTGTGCGAGTGCCATACAACGGCAAAACTTACGATTTGGGCGATTGGGAAGTTTGCGTCAGCCAAACCACGTTCTCCGCCCAATGTTTGCGGAATGGACTGCTAAGCCAACCCGACGAAGATGGCGAGGAGGCCGAAGCGCACCCCATATATCCAGACGGTAACTATTTTTGTTTTGGTGACGGAGCTGACGCCATTCAGGAAAGTCTGAACTGTGGGCAGATTGCCCACGCCATCAACTCCATCATCAGTGCCCTGCACAGTTTCAACGATGACGAAGACCGTGCGCAAATTCCTGAGTTTTTCAAAGAAGTGGAAGAGTGAACGAAATGGTTTTGTTTTTTTCATGAAGGAGGTGATTCAAGTGGCCGAACAAGGGATGTTCGAACCGCAAAACTGGGCCTGGCCGATTAACATCGTCGGGCTGGGGGCAATTGGCTCGCAGGTGTTTTTCGACCTGTACAAGTTGGGTTTTTCCGAGATTCACATCTGGGACAAAGACCTGCTGGAAGAGCGTAATCTGAAACGTCAAAAAGTCTACCGACGAGTCGATGTCGGCAAGCCCAAGTCGGAGGCCGCCAAGCTGTTTGCCCGACGACAGGGCTGTGAAAGCAAAATCCACGTTCACAAGGCCTACGTCCAAGAAGACACCGGCCTGTCCGGCGTGGTAATCAGCGGCGTCGACTCAATGGCGGGCCGGCAAGTGATTTGGGAGGCAGTGAAGCGCAATTTTCACCGCATTCCACTGTTCATCGACTGCCGGATTGGCGGCGACTTCGTGCAAGTGCTGTCTTTCACGCCCGCCGATGTCCAGTTCTGGGTGAATTACGAGCTAAGAAAACTGTTCGGCGACGACCACAAAGCGGAACTTCCCTGTTGGGAAAGCGAACTGTCGGCGCCGGCGGCTTTTGCTGCTGCAGTGGTGGTAGCAAACCTGACTCGCTTCGCCCGTAATAAACCGGTCAAAAATAACGTCAGCGCTCATCTGGGCGAGTTGACGTTCACTGTGAATTAAAAAGGAGGAAAAAATGAAAAAAGCCAAATTATCCGTCGCCATCATCGGCACGGGGGTGAAAGAGCTGGAGTTTGAAACTGGCGAAAACTTGGGAGTAATTTTCTCTCGTAGCGGCATCAGCGTGTCGGAAACCCAATCCATTGAAGTCGACGGCATGACCGTCGGCGAAGATTTCGTCCCGCCCACCGGTGCCATCGTCACCATCGTCCCCAACGTCGGCAACGGCTGACGCTTGAGGGACGCCCCTCAACCCTGCTAAAGTCATTATTATACCAAATCCCCCGCTATAGTTTTTTTCAAGCGGGGGATTTTTCACTAAAAAACGCCCCCGTCTTCCGATAAGACAGGGGCGCTGATTTTAGACCAGATTCAAAAGCTTCCGACCATTATAGATATTTGTAAAAGTCATTCCTAAGGCTCACCATACGCTCTATCAGCGCACGGCTAAATGTTTTGGATTGCTTACGAACTCTGTAAAGCATAGAGTACGCCTCTTCGCACTCTTCGAAAGTCGCCGCTTGAATTAAATCGGTCGCTTTTTGGGCAAGAGCGTCTTTCATTTGCTTATTTTCTTTGCGGTTTTTAAGGTCAGAGTCGCTTGATTTTGAAAAAAGGTAGGTCTGAATCGTAAGACAATCATCCACTGTTGACGCTGCCTTGACTACTTGCTCCATGGCATAACAGGCTTTCAGCTTCGGATGTTCGAACCCCGCCAACTCTGGGCACCTAAACGCTTCGTGATTGAGGGTGTGATCGACATCGTAAGTATAAATTAACAGCCATTCATGGAATGATAGCTGTCTCTCCAGTATTTTGTCAATAATCAGCTGCCCTATGCCATCCCTATCGTTGAAAACGTTGGAATTTTCCAAAAATAGTTGGTATGCGATAATTAAAGACCTGAGCGACACGTCTTCATTCAGCACACTCCGCAACCACCATATGGGATAACTGAGTTTGAATATGCGAATGACGTCCAGAACACTGTCTAAATCCTCAACAGTCTCATGTCGAGCGTCCATTTTTCCCACAATCTGGTATAGAATCTCGAGTTTGAAATTCCAATCCCTGAAACTAGAGCCCTCATTGACAGTACAACTCGCCCAGTCCTCCATCTTTTTAGCTAACCGATGAAACAGCCTAGTGGATATGTACCATCTCTTTTCAGAAGCCGCTTTATAAGCCGCATAATATTCAAGCCAGCCATCTTCTTCAAACTTCGTACCATGTATCCAGTCTGGAGCCATTTCGAGTTGTTCTAGTCGCTCTATCCTATAGACAAGAGTCTTCAGCAGGCTAGGAACGCCCGCCAGCCGATCAAACTGCTCAGGTTGCTGCCCATAATCATAGGCGCCTCTTGGCTTGAATCGAGAAAACAGCGGCTGCTCAAGCTCACGCCATTCGTGCTTGAAACAATACCTGGCAGCACAATAGACTTTAACAAGAAAGTTATACTCCTTCTCATCGCCTTCTTTGGCTTCGGTCAGTGCCTTCTCTAGCCACAACAAACAATCCTCTTTGTCTGAAGTATATCTAGCGATTGCCAGATAATGATCAAACCGATTAGCCGTTTTCTTCATCCCTGCCAGCGCAGCCTTCCGCCTGTTCGGCATTAAGGCATAAACTGTCTGAAAGTGCTCAAATACTCCAGTTGCACTTTCCAGTATAGCTCTTTCAAAGAGGTCGACAATCCCACTGTCGCCCTTGACTTTGAAGTAGGTGCAAACTTCCCGTAAGTCGTAAAACGTTGGTTCTTGTCTCATCGTTAGTTTTTGGATAAGGGCATGGTCTTGCTCGGACAACAATTGGTCGCTCATCGCACAATCCTCCTTTTTAGAAACAACAAAACTAAGGTCTAAATTTTTAATCTACACCCACTCTTTGCTAACTATTAAATCACCTCCAGTGCGATTAGTCAACGAAAGCAACCCCCGCCCCAGTCATCCTAGTGTTTATCTATAGAACCCGCACCCGCCTTTTCGACCCCTATCCCAAACTTCCGCCCCACGTGTAACCATCAAACTTAGCGGTTTTTTGGCGGCCGACCAAGGCAAAATGATCGACTTTTAGCTTGCTGCTTGCGACAAAACTCAGGGATTTTTGGTCGGTTTCGGTGGGGGTTTCTTTGGCCTCTATCGCCACCAGCAATGAATCAGCGGTTTTCAGAATAAAATCAATCGCTTGTTTGTTGTTGTCATAATAACTCAAGCCACCATACCGCACCAGTTGAGCGGCGACGGCGTTCTCAAACTTCTGACCACTGGACAATTCGGCGTTTAAGCTGGCAATGCCGTTGTCAACAAAATAAACTTTCTTCAGGTTGCGAATGCGCACGCTTTCAGAAGTGGAAATCACCGGCACGCTGCGGACAAGATAAGTTTGCTCCAAAAACTCCACATAATTGCTGACCGTTTCACGGCTCAAACCTGTGACATCGGACAGTTCCGAAATGTTCACACGGTTGCCAATCCTGACCGCCAGCAGCGAGACAATTTTGCGGAGCTCAGTGGTGGATTTGAAATCCGACATGCTCAAAGCGTCTTGGTTGATATAAGTGCTATAAATCTCCGTCAGCAACCGCCGCCTGACGTTGTTGTCATCCGCCAACACTACCTCTGGAAAACCGCCGTATTCAATGTAATCGTCGTATTCGGCGGACAGCTCGGCATAGACCGCCGACGGAAAACTGGGTGCGGCGCTGGGATCCCATGCCGGCAGGTGATACTTGACCCCGCGAAAATCGAGATATTCCTGAAAAGACAAAGGCAATAACTCAAAAATAAACTTGCGACCGGACATTGACTCCGAAAAATGGTTCTTAAGATAATACGAGCTGGAGCCTGACAGATAAAACTTGATGTCATAATGGTCGTACAGATATTTAATCACACTTGTGACGCTGGGCAAGAACTGGATTTCATCAATCGCCAGATAGACTTTGCGAGTCGGATCGAGACCGCGCGCCTGCAAAACTTTGATGACATCGTTATAGTCTGCGGTTTCAAACACCGCCCGATCCGCCAAATTCTCAAGGTCGAAAAACAGCTTGTTGGTGGATTTGGTTTGGTCGAGCAACCATTTCAAGGTAGTAGTTTTGCCGACCCGCCTGGGGCCGGTGATGACCAGCGCCATTTTTTCGTCTTGGTATTTGATTAGTTCATCCCACAGGATACGATTTATCATGATAGTTCTCCTTATGTCAATATTGTAAACCGCACCTTGCAAAAAGTCAATGATTTTGCAATGTGGAGGTGGCAACTTGAGGGCGGTGCGAATAGCTTATGATATAAGACTTGTCAATAAATAACACGTTTCCTCATTATACCACACTAAACCAAAAAAGTCAAATATTTACATCTTGATTTCAGCGTCCACCCCCGACGGGAGGTTGAGGCTTTGCAGGGCGTCGATGGTTTTTGGTGGGGCGTTCAAGATATCAATCAGGCGCTTGTGGACTTTCATTTCAAAAGTTTCGCCGCCAGTTTTATAAACGTGCGGGCTTTTGACAACCGTGAAAGTGCTACGTTTGGTCGGCAACGGCACCGGTCCCGACACGCTCGCACCGGTGCGGATGGCGGTGTCAATAATCTGTTTCGCCGACTGGTCAATCACGCGATGGTCATACGCTTTCAACCGAATCCTAATTTTTAGCCCCTCTTGTTTTTCTGCCATAAAATATTCCTTATTCCTTTCTTGCTCCGTAACCTTGAATTGTCGCTAGACGGACAGTTGACAAGTTTTCGGAGCGATGTTATTTTCACTTCCTTCATAGTATACTCACGCTTGCCCAAAAAGTCAAGCCACGGATGGCGACTCTATATTACAACATCTTTTTCTTCAACGGGGACTGTCCCCCTTCGGAGGGTTTTATGGTATAAAGAAAAAATCCGCCCCATTTTTTCACGGCTTTTACACCATCAAACTCAAACGCTTTGCTGACCACGAAGACTGTCCGCCCCTGTGCGTTCGCGAACTCTTCCAAGCGAGGCTTCAGCGCCCTCATCACCCAACCCACCCCAAACACATATGCCACCGTCATGTCTTCCGGCAACTTCATCCTCAGCATATTCCCGCAGCGTATTTTTATCCACCCGTCCCTCCGACTTTTTAGCCGCGCCAAAGCCGCCAGTATCGGGTTCAGCTCCATCCCAACCGCCTCTTTCGCCCCGCTCGCCATCGCCACGCGCAAAACCTTGCCGTCCCCGCAACCAAAATCCACCACCACATCCTCGTCGGTCAATTTGTGCAACCGCCGAAACACCTCAAACACCTCTCGCTCGCCGCTCGGCACATACGGCGCGCCAAACAGCGCCGTCACCAGAAACACCAAAACAATCACCACGAGCACACAAATGAAGATAAAATGAACGGCCATTTCCTTGAAATTATACACTTTTTGGACAAAAAAGCCACGTCAAAAATCGCCAGCAGAACACCGGCGATTTTTATAATTAAGTATCTGTAAAGGTGCTTACAAGTAGTTTTGCTTCCATCATTCAAGCCCACTCACCACGGATACACAAAAACCGCACGTTGTGATTGCACCATAATTCAAACTGTAAGTCAACTGCCAGACCTGCCGCACTTCGTCACTCTGGGCTTACCCCAGAATCCAATCATTTAGATTCTTGAGAACAAGTCCGGAACGACGAGTGAGCGAACTGCACCGCCCGAAAAATTAGTTCGGAAAATCTTTGGCATGGCGTAATTTTTGTGCTAATATAGTATAAAGTGAAAAAGTGGAGAGGCAAATTGGAAAAATGGGGGGACGAGTGCAAGCTGGCTTTTCTTGGCGCGGGTGGCGTTTTGAAAAATTGGCGGTATTTGGCGCTGTTTTTGGGGTGGTTTTTGTTTTTTGGGTTGCTGTTGTCCTTTTTGAACAACGGTTCGACGGAGCTGAGGTTGTTGTTTTCCGGTATTTCTTTTAGTGAGAAAATCAACATCATCTGGGCGGTGTTTGGGCAAATGTTTGGCGCGCGCGGCATGGATTTTGGTCGGATTTTGGCTTTGTTGATTGCGATTTTGCAGGCGCTGGCGTGGACTTTGCTGTTGTTTGTGATGAGAGCAAGAAAGAAAAATCGCGCCGACAAAAAGCGCCGTTTGTCGGAGATTGAGGGGGCGGGCGTGGGCGCGTCGTTGGCGTTGCTTGGCACCGGTTGTTCCGGTTGTGGCGTGTCGCTGATTGCGCCGATTATGGGGACGATTTTCAGTTCTGGCGGGCACGTGGCGGCGGCGGTGACTTCGTGGATTTTCACGCTTGGCGCCCTGATTTTGTCATTTTTCACGGTGAAACGGTTGGGGCTGGATAGTTATGTGGCTACGGTCAGCGAAAGGAGAAAGCGTGCGCGAGAAAATTAAGGTGATTTTGTTTGTAGCGCTGGGCGTGTTGGTGGTCGGACTGGTGATTTATAATGCCTCTTTGCCCCCCAAGCCAACGGACTTCAGCCAAAAGGCTTGGCACGAGGCCATGACGCTCGGCAATGCCTCCGCCGAGAACCATTTCATTGTGTACACGGATATTTTTTGCCCGTATTGCGACAATTTTTCGCGGGCGTGGGCAGACAATGAAGAAGAGTTTCGGCGCGATTATATTGACAACAACAAAATCTATCTGGAGTATCGCTTGACCGACATTATTTCCGACCACTCGCCCAATGCCGAACGCGGTGGTGAAGGTGGGTATTGTGCGGCGAAACAGGGCGCGTTTTGGGAATATTATCGTACCATGCTTGACAAATTGCAGAAAGATTATCACAGCAAAGGTATTGGCGTGAGCAAAACCTCGCCCAAGATACCGGAACTGGACGACGCGTATTTTGTGGAACCTGCCAAAGCGGTGGCGAGATTGGATGTGGCGCAATTTGAATCGTGCATGAACAGCCACGAAACTTTGCCCGAGCTGAAACAAAACACCGCAAAAGCTGGCGCGGTGGTGAATGGCAGCGTGCCGTATTTTGTGTTCAACGATTTTGTGACGTCGGGTTTTGGCGGCGACTGGGCGACCGTGAAGATGATGTTCAAGGCAGGAGGCGTGTGATGTCGGGCAAACTAACTTTGGTGACGGGCCCGATGAAGTCATACAAGAGCACGGAGATGTGGCGGCTGCTAGAGCGGCAGTTGATTGCTCGCAAAAAGGTGGCGATTGTGCGACCGAAGATTGACGCGCGCAATTATATTTCCCGAAATATCAAAAACCTGCCGGTACCGATTTTGATGGCGGAGCGGCTGGCGGAATTGGACTTGGCAGAGTTTGAGGTGATTGGGGTGGATGAGGGGCAGTTTTTCAAGCATTTGGCGCATGACGCAAACAAATTAGCTAGTATCGGCAAAGAAGTCATTATCACCGCTTTAAACGGTACTGCCGAACAGAAAGCGTGGAGTGAAGTGCAAAAATTGTTTCCGCTGGTGGATGAGATTATTTTCCTGCACGCGGTATGCGACAATTGCGGCAAAGACGCGGCTTTCAGCCATTTTGTCGGCGGGAAACGCGAGCAAATTGTGATTGGGGACAAGGAATACATCAGCTTGTGCCGCGAGTGCCTGCAAAATGCCCAAAAATAAGTCTTTACTTATCATGGTTATAATTATATAATCATGGCTATGAGAAAAACCGCTTTTGGTCTTGTTGTGTTGTGTGGTTTGTTGCTATCCGCCACGCTGCTTGGTTTTAGCGCCGACGCCGTGTCGCCGCAAAATGACGACCCCGCAGCACCCCCCCCCTCTTCTCAGCGCGTGGTGGTGGTTTATAAGACGCCGCGCCTCCCCACCTTGAGTCGTAATTCCATCGCCGAGCAGGCGGATATTTTGGATGATGCGCGCGCGGATTTGGAGGCTGTGATTGATCACGCGGAGAATATGGAGCTTGAAACGGCTTTTGACAACCTCCCTGCCATTGTGGTGAACACGGACGAGGCGGGGCTGGAGGCTTTGCGGGCTGACCCGAACGTGGAGAGCGTGTTTTGGGATGTACCGCTGAGACTGTTCGCGGATTATCGGTCGCCTTTCACGGCGATTGGCGGGAATCTGGGCACGCCGGCGTATACCGACGGCACACACCAATACACTGGGAGCGGTTATGAAGTGGTGGTGATTGATACGGGGATTTTGTCCAGCCATACGGCTTTTGGTGGGAAGATTGTGGCGGAAGCTTGTTTCAGCGAGCAGGGCGTTTTGGGCAACGCCACTTTCAGTTCGCTGTGCCCAAGCTCGGCAACGGAATCCACTGTCACTGGTGCTGCCGAAGAATGCACTTTGAGCGGTTGCGGGCATGGCACGATGGTGGCGGGCGCCGCCGCAATGGGGCGATTTAATGCCAATGGCGCTTATCTCACCGCCGGCGCCGCACCTCAGGCCAACCTCATCCCCATCAAGGTCGTGACAAGAATGGACACCACTGACTCCAGCGAGGCTTATGCGTATTGCGGCAATATCAGCATACGCACTTGCGCCGTGCCGTTTCTGTCGTCTATCCTTTACGGGTTTAATCACGTAATCGAGTTGGCCAAAACTCGCGACCGGATTGCAGCGGTGAACCTTTCGATGGGCACCGGAGCTTATCTCGACAGAGCCACCTGTTATAGCGCTAACACCACCTATTATCCCGTCTTTTACAACGCAATCAACAACCTCAAAAGTCTTGGCATTGCCACCGCCATCGCGACTGGCAACAGTTCTTTGGGGAATGCGGGCAAAATTGCCTTTCCGGCGTGCGTGGAGGGCGCAATTGCGGTGAATGCCACCAGTCCATTTGACGACACCATCGCTACTTATGGTCAGAGCGGAGCACTGACGACTTTGTTGGCACCAGGCGGCATGAGCACTAATAATATGACTTACATGTGGCTGCCCTCCAGTAGTGGCGCCAACCAATTCACCAACACCACCGGCACCTCTTTCGCCGCCCCCACCACCGCTGGCGCTTATGCCGTCCTCCGAAGCAAGTACCCCAGCGCCACCGTCGACCAACTGACCAACCTTCTGACGTCGACTGGCAAGCCAATTTCCGACACCGCTCGCAACGGCACCTCATCCAACCCGCTCATCAAGCCCTTAATCCAAGTGGACGCAGCCCTGTCCACCGCCACACCCAGCCTGCCCAGTGATGGCAATCTTTATGTCAAAAATGGCACCAGCCTCAGACAATTCGTCACTTCGTCAAACTATCAGTTTGAATACAAAATCAAAAGCGCCAACCCCGCCATCGATTTCACCTCTGGGTACACGCCGTATACCATGTCCGGCAGACTCCTTTCCAGCCCTGACAGCGAAAAACTGCTCCCCACTGGCGCCGGTTTGCAACTGATTTCCTATGCGCTGGACGGTGCGTCCGTCACCCGACCGTACACCATCATCGTGCGTGGCGACATCAACAAAGACGCCAAAATTGATATCACGGATTTGGTGCAGCTCAGCCAGCACATGGCTGGGACTAAAACCTTGACCGGCGCCCCCCTGCTCGCGTCTGACATCAACAAAAATGCCAACTCTGATATCACCGATTTGGTGCGGATTAGTCAACACATAGCAAAAGTAAGGGAGATTAACGAATGAAAAAGTTAAGGCGTATTTTATATTTGGGTAGCTTATTGTGTGTGGCGGGCGCCGCCAACTTGGCGAGTCCTCCAGCGTTTGCCGCCAGCGTCAACTTGTCCTGTCCGTCCGAGTACACCGACACCAACGCAACTGTTTCTTGCACACTTTCTGCTAGCGGTTTCACGATTTATGGTTTGTCGGCTACTATTTACACTTCTATAGGTGAGATTTCTTTGTCTGTGCCTGGCGGTGTAAATAACTACAACACCGCAACCGCGCCACAACTGGTCGCCGTCAGCGGTAAAGCCTCCGGTTCCACTTTGGCGACCATCAATGTTTCGAAACTCAGTAACGGTGGCTTCACCCTCATCATATCCAACGTTGAACTGTCCGACGGAGAAAACACGCACTATGCCGCCAACGTCTCCCGTTCGGTTCCATACAGAGCGCCCGCCCCCGCCGCCCCAACCACACCTGCCACGCCCGCGCCCTCCACCCCCTCAACTCCTTCGACCCCCACCCCAACCACGCCATCCAAACCCAGTACCTCCACGCCATCCGAACCCACCCCATCTGCCCCGCCCGAAGAACCCGCTGAAAATGTCGATGCTTCAGAGCCGGTGGCGGAAGAAGACACTGCGGTAGCGGAAGAACCAGTGCTTGAGCCGGAAATCACAGTTGACAAAACTGAAGAAAAAACTGAAGAAAAATCCGCCAACAACCTCTTCCTCCCGCTCCTGATTATGAGCATTGGCCTTTGCGCGCTGGTTGTCGCCCTCGTGCTGGCGTATCCGCACCTGAAGAAAAAACTATCCCACAAGCACTGAAAGTCGCCAAGTGTGCTATGATGAATTATATTAAGAGAGGTATGGCATGGATCAAGAATTGGCTTTGGAAATTATGCTCGCGGGACACAATGCTTTTCTGACGGGTGCAGCGGGGGCGGGCAAGACGCACACTCTGAACGAATTCATCCGTTTGGCAAAAAAAGCGAAACGCAAGGTGGCAGTGACGGCAACGACGGGGATTGCGGCAACGCACCTTGGTGGTAGCACAATTCACGCGTGGTCGGGGATGGGGGTGTTGGACGCTCTGCCCCACAATTTCTTTGATAAAATGTCCAAAGGGCGGCGCGAGCAGATTGAGAAAGCACAGGTGCTGGTGATTGACGAGATTTCGATGTTGCATGACTTTCATTTGGATTTGGTGGACGAGATTTGCCGCACCGTGCGCGCGGACACCCGTCCGTTTGGGGGGTTGCAGGTAGTGCTTTGCGGGGATTTTTTCCAGTTGCCACCGGTCACGCGCCGCAATTGGTCGGAAGAAGCGCAGTCGGACGAGCCACCGCGCACCGGTTTTGCTTATCATGCGAATTGTTGGCGAGATCTTAATCTGGCGGTGCTGTATCTGAACTCCCAACACCGCCAAGATGACGACGGGTTTTTGGAGATATTGAACAAAATCCGCAGCAATAGCATTGTGCGCTCTGACGCCGAGAAAATTGTGGCGCGCCACCGCGCGAAATTGGAGGGCTTCAAAGAAGTCACCGAACTGTACACCACCAACCGAAATGTGGATGCGGTCAATGAACGCAAAATGGCAAAACTGCCCGAAAAGTTTGTGGAATACGAGATGACGCACACCGGTTCAGCGGATTATTACGAGCGCATGAAGCGGTCTTGTTTGGCGCCGGAGGTGTTGAAGTTAAAGAAAGGGGCACTGGTGATGGCGCTGAAAAATGACCCCGAACAGGGTTTTGTCAACGGCTCAATTGGCGTTATCACGGGATTCGGCGGGCCGCTGAACCATCCTATAGTCAAGTTCCGCAACGGGCGCGAGATTATGGTAAAAGAAGTCAGTTGGGAGTTGCGCGACGGTGACGTCAAGCGCGCATCGATTACCCAGATACCTCTGCGTCCCGCTTATGCCATCACCATTCACAAATCGCAAGGCATGACGCTTGATGCCGCGCGGATTGATTTGAAGAACGTGTTTGAAATGGGCATGGGATACGTGGCTTTGTCGCGGGTGCGGTCGCTGGACGCGCTGTCGATTATTGGGCTGCACGGCAACGCGTTCAAAGTACATCCGGAAGTTTTGCAGAAAGACGGCGAGTTTCAAAAACAGTGCGCCCAGACGAAGAAAAGTTTTGAGCATTTGCGGGATAGAGCCAAAAAGCGCGCGGTTGAAACGGCAGCGAACGCCACCAAGCCCAAAGCCGCCACCACCAAAAATCCCGAAAGGGCGGCAGCGTGGGCGGAGAAGTTGGCACGCATGCGCAAGGTCTATCCACATGCTTATACGGCTTGGAGCAAGGCTGATGATGAAAAACTAAGCCAATTGTTCAAGGAGGGGCGGAGCGTCAAGGAGTTATCAGCCGAGTTTGGGCGGCATACGGGAGCGATTCGCAAGCGGCTTGAAAAATTGTTTGGCGAGGGAGTGGTTTGATTGTCGCGCAGGCAGAGCGAGCAAAAACTCATTTTGGTGAAGCGGTTTTGCGCTCGTGCACAACAGGATTATATTTGTGGCACCAGCGTATAAACCACCGTTGTACTATACGAACCGGCGGGTAGCGACATGGGAGCAGAAACCGCATAATAAATCACTACATCGTGCGTGTAATTGGGGTCGTGAGTGGTTGTAGTGCGCAAAATAGTGGGGCTTAGTGACGGTGGCACGCCCGCCCAAGTCAGTTTTGAGGAATCCGCGTTGGTCGCAGCGGTGGTGCTCTCGTTGCCAAACGCCCCAAAACCGTCGATACGATACCCCCACGCGGGCTGTTTCGCGGAAATCGTGGAGGGCGCTAGCGTCGAGATGGCGGGTATATTTGCGGAGGCGGTAGCATGGCGCAGGGCGTTATCGGTCGTGGCAGTGGAAAAGGTCAAAATGTAACCGTCGTGGTGGTTGGATCGAACCTGAACCGCATGGGGCGCGGAAGAAATCTTGTCGGGCGCCACGGCGAGTGGCGTCGCGGCAACATCCAGACTGTTATAAATCGGTTCGCTCAGGATATAATTGGTTTTGTGGGGGATGACGGACAGTTTGGGGGTGGCGCTGGACATATAATAAAACAGTTTTGCATCCGCCGGCAGAGCAGTAAGGGGGTTGCCGCTAGCATCCTCTTTGTTCGCCACAACACTGCCGTGCTTGGCAGAGGATATTTCCTCAATGTTAATCTTGGCGCCAGCATCCAAATCCCCGCGCACTTTCAAGGTTGCGCCACCCGAAAGGTGGATACCATTGTCTGTAGTTGTTTCTCCAATTATAGGAGTACCAACCAAAATCACATTGTTGCTGGAAGTGTATATCGCGCCGCCTGAACCGGCAGTATTTTGCGTCATCGCCCCGCTAGCAATGTGCAAAACAGCATTATTCATCACAAAAACACCCCCGCCGACGCCTTTTTTGGCTTGGTTTTTCGCAATTGTACTGTCGATGAAGTCTAGCCGGGCGCTGTCCGTCAAAGAAATGCCACCGCCGCTGTCGGTGGCGGTATTGCCCTGAACCACCGTGTTGGTCAGAGTCAGCGCCGCACTCTCGCCCGCGCTAATTCCCGCCCCTGTTGACGCGGTGTTCTCGGTGATATACGAATTGGAAATTGTGGCTGTCGCACCGCCTGAGATGCGCACGCCACCTCCGGAACGAGTCGCCGCAACGGTATTGCCACAAATCAACGTACCAGTCATTTGGAGCTTACTGTTGCCATTTATCATTACCCCCGCACCATACGAACTGCTGTGGTTGTGGCGGATGGTCGTGGCCTCCATTGTGAGATTACCGGTGGTATAAACCGCCTGACCGGTCACTGGACTGCTGGCACTGCTCCCATCTATCACAACATTCTTTATGGTAATAACCGAGCTGGGATTACCATTAATCATTGCTCCGGCAAAGGTCGCGCCACGATTCAAAATCGCCACTTGGTGCTCGCTGGTGAAAGTAATATCTTTCGTGCCATAAACCTTCAGCGTGTCATCCAGCCCAAAATCCGCCGTAAAAACAATTGTGCCGGTGGTGTGCGCCGCTGTCCACGCGTTAATGTCCGCCACAGTTTTGGCGTCGTCGGGCACGCGCAAAATATCGCCGGTGAAAGTCTGCGCCGACAAAGCACTGTGCCCCGCCGCGCTACAATCCGGCAACGAAGCGTCGCGCAAAGTCAATTCAACGACCGGCAAACTATCCGCTGTATGGTATTCAACGACATCAGTTGACGTCCCAAAACTGGCGGTTATGCGGTATGTACCGCGATGAGCGGGCGTAGAGTAAGAGCCTTGAGTATCAGTTTTTCCGGAAGTATTCGTTCTCCACGCCTCAAGTTGCTTTTCCATCGCAAAATAAGCCGGCTTTTTGGTGTAGTCGCGTCGCACCAAGCTGCTGCGGCTGCCATCCGCCGTGTCACGATAAGACCAGTTGACAAACCCCTTGACTTTGGCGTTGCTATAAGCCAAAATCAGCATGTCGCGCAAATAATCGGCACCGATATTCTCGTCCCGCGACCGGATATTGTACTCCGTAATCGAAACCTCGTCGACGTGCTGCCCGACATTCGTAATCTGGTTATAAATATCTTGAGGATAAGCGCGCCCCGTCACGTGCGATTGGGCGCCCAGCCCGTCGACTTTGGCGCCAGCGGCCTTCAGCTTTTGGATGAGAGTAATCAACTCGTCCTCGCCCTTGTCGTGGTTGCCCGTGAGATAAAAATCATTGATGTATTTTTTGGCTTTGGGGCTCAGGCTTTCCACCAACTTGAAAAATTGGGCAAAAAACTGCTCGCCAAAACGGTTCCGCAAAAGCCGTTTGTCACTTCCGGTGGGCTCGTTCCATACATCCCAATCAATCAGTTCTGGGTATTTTGGCACCACTTTTGAAATGTGCGCAGAAATAATTCTGGCGGCATCGGTTTCGGAAATCGTCGACCAGTCCAGCGGTGAGTTTTTGGTGCAGCCGGCCGCCGGATTGTAATCCTCGTATTTCGGATAATGTTGCGCCTCGTCCCAAATCAAATTGTGCCCCCTCAACAAATAATCGTTATCCAAGGCGTATTGATAAAAATAATCCGCGCCCGCCCGCCCCGTGCAAGCATCGGATTCATAAGTCACCCATTTCAAGGCGTTTTCCGGTTCAATCAAATCGAAAAATGGCGGGATGTTGGCGCGATAGGTTTGATCGTTGGCGAGATCCACCGTGTTCAACGCAGCGCCAAAAATAAAGTCCCTCTTGATCATTTCGACCGTCACATCAGCGTCGTGGATGGGGTTGCCCGCCGCGTCTTTCACTACGACGTTAATGGGCGCCTTGCGCTGCTGTTCGATACGCTCCAGCGCCACCTTGCGCCACACTGCATCACTGGACTGCCCGCGATAAAAGTGCTTTTCCACATCTTGGTAAGCCACACTTTTGGGCAACTTTATCAACTTGACATTGCCGAGCTGGATGGTTTGGTTGCCATAGGCAGTGTGGACGTGCAAGCGGTCGTTGGCAGAGAGCGCGGCGGGGAGGCTGCCGGTGTCGAACGGCACATAAAAGGTTTGCCAATCGGCGGTGATGGTGCTCACATCGTTATACAGGGACAAACTGCTTGTACCGTCAGCTTTGGCGATACCAAAGCGAGCGTAGGCGTTGCCATAAGGATCGTCCGTTGCGGTGACACGCGCCGAAAATTGCACAATCAGCAAATCGCCCGGATTGACCGCGTCGTTCAATTTGTATTGCAATTGACAAGTGTGGACATTGGAAAGATCTTTTTTTGAAGCAGTGTTTTGGATAGCTTCAGTGAAAGGCTGCCCCGCGACGGTTACTTCAGAGTTGGCACAGGCTGACGACGGCGTGAAATGAGCACTACCATGATTGGCGCCAACAGCGGAGGGCTGGCGCAAAATATCCGTGCCGGAAAGGGCGTCAACCTGCGCCCTGTAATGGTCGTCAGCGTCAAAAGTGGCGTAAGGCGTGGTGGTGGAGATTTTCACTTGGGTGCGGTCGGGAGACTCATCAACCGTCACGCCATACAGACGGCGGATGAACCCCAAGTCCAACATGGCGGTGCCGGACACAGCAGTGGTCGGCGTGCCGAGCGGAATCGGCGTGGAATCATAATAGCCCGTGTCGGAACCCTCCGCCAGCAAAATGCTGGAGCGGGCGTGAGCGCCAAGATAGGCTTTGGTGGCGGGGTTGTAAGACGTCAAAATCTGCAACTTGGCAAACATTTCCTCCAACGGCACCAGAGAAATATTGGTGAGCGAATCGATATAAGGCGTGGTAGTGAAAGCCTGCGCCGCGCCGTCAATTTCAATCGTGATTGGCGTATGCGCAGCTTTCGCGGCAAAAGGAAAGCGCGCCAAAATCGCTGGCGCCGCCACCGCCATCAAGACAGTGACACCAAAAATAACGGCGAGGATGGGTCGTCGTTTTATCTTTAATAAACTCTCTTTTTTATATGTTCCATTTTTATTACACATAGTAATATATTCTACATAATAGCCCTGTCCAGCGCAATATCATTTTTTATATAAACAATACTTTTCCACACTATGGAAAACTCCACCGCCCGCAAAAAATCTAAAGCAACGCCGGCGTTTAGACAAAGCAAGAACCTCGTTTCCCCAACAAGCCCGCCCGCCAAGCACAAACCATGTTTGTATTTTATAAAATAGTGTACAAATACGAGCAAACAAGAGAAAAGGAAACTATTTTACTTTTCCGAATTTTGAGTATTGACAACGTATGTTATAATGTTTATGTATATGAAGAAGTTTTGGGAAAAAAACAACCGAGTTACCACACCTTTGCGACGGTCATTGCGAAGAGCGAAGCGACTTGGCAATCCATGCGACTGTTTTCCAGCGACAAAGATAGGTTGCTGGGTTCGAAAGTGTTGTAAAAATTACAACACTAGAGCCTTGGCGTGGCGAAATCCTCTCTCTCTCTCTCTCTCTCTCTCTCTCTGGTTCCGCCCCAAATAATTAACCCCAACCCCCAAACCCTCAGGAGGCAAATATGAAACTGCCTCACTATCATAGCTTGGTGCGTTTGGCGAGGGT
>JAISOF010000029.1 GCA_031275815.1 Candidatus Nomurabacteria bacterium | reverse complement strand
GTCCAATAGCCAAGGATGTCTTCTTCGGCGATGATGGTGCCGGCGGGGGCGTTTTTATATTCTTCAAGGGTTTTGGTGCCACCGGTGGGTTTGACTGTGACGGCATTGCACCATTGTTTCTCGTCGTAGTTGCACCAGCTGGAGGGGTAAGTGTCATCATTCGCTTTGTTGACGATGGGTATCATGTTGGTGTCAAGGTCAACGGTGAAGTCAGTGGCGGAGTCACCAGTAATGCTAGAAATGGCATTGGTGTTGTTGTCGGCGGCTTTGACCCATTGGGGAGTGGGTAGGGCAATGGGAGTCTCGTCATAAGCAATGTCAAGGGTATAAGCGCCAATGTTGGAGCTTGCGGGGATGGTGATGACGACTTCAAAGAGGGTGGTTTCACCTTGGGCTCCAGTGGCGTTGCTATTGGAGGTGATGAGGATGGGGGTGGGGGTGGAAGAAAGGGTGCAGGGTGTGGCTTTGGGACAGGAAGAGGAAGTGTCACTGGCGATAGTGACGGTGGCACCGGTGAGGTTGTTGGCGGAGATTTGGGCGGTGAGGGTGTAGCCGTGGGTGGCGGAAGTGTCAGTGACGTTGACTTCGGAGGTGCGGGTGATGGTGGTGAGGGCTGGGTCTTGGGTGGTGGTGATGGTTTGGTTGTTGTTGATGACGGTGATGTTTGAAGTGGCGGCTTGAGTGGGAGCAAGGGAGCGATAAAACACCAAAGTCAGAGCGCCAATCAGAACAATTGATACAGCCAAAATGAGGAGTTTAAATCCTCTCTCTCTCTCTCTCTCTCTCTCTCTCTCTCTCTCTCTCTCTCTCTCTCTCTCTCTCTCTCTCTGGCTAATCGCATTGGTGTTGCCTTTCTCCCTTACTTAACTTCGTATAACTATAAGTAGTATATAAAACCTGTCTTTTTGTGTCAAGTGAAAAAAGGCTGGATTCTGCGACTTCGCGCAGAATGACGAGAGGGGGGGTGGATGATTGGATGCCGGAACAAATCCGGCGCTAAACCTATCATTCCAATCATTTTTTTGATATGATGATGGCAATGGGAAAGCACAAAACACGGTTTGTTTGTCAAAAATGCGGGGCGTTTTATGCCAAGTGGTCGGGGCGGTGCGAGAATTGCGGGGAGTGGAGCAGTTTGCTGGAAGAGGTTGTGGAGGCGGAGGCAAAAACGGCGGTTAAAAAGGCGGAACGTTCCGGCAAGCCTTTGCCGACTCTGAGCCTGAACGATATTGTGGTGAAGAAAAAAGGGGAGCGGTTGGCGACGGGGTTTGGCGAGTTGGACACGGTGCTTGGCGGCGGGATTTTGGCGGGGTCGGTGGCGCTGCTGTCCGGTCAGCCCGGCATTGGCAAAAGCACGCTGTTGCTCCAAATCGCGGCAGAAATCGCAAACAGCGTGGCGGTTCTGTATGTCTCCGGCGAAGAGTCGGCGGAACAGGTCAAGTTGCGCGCGGAAAGGTTGTTTGGCAAGGGGTCGAGCATGTTGCACTTCGCCTCCAGCACCTCCGCCAACGACATCGCGCGAACGGTGTCGGAAGGCAAATATGCTTTTGTGATTGTGGATTCCATCCAGACGCTCAGTTTGGACGAGATTTCTTCGGCGCCCGGCACGGTCAGTCAGGTTGCGAACTCCGGCAATATTTTGATTCGGGCGGCCAAGAAAACCGGCGCCGCCATCATGGTGGTGGGGCACGTCACAAAGGACGGCACTTTGGCGGGACCGAAAACTTTGGAACACATGGTGGATGTGGTCTTACAGTTTGAGGGCGACCGTTATGGCGGTTTCAAAACCGTGCGCGCGGCGAAAAATCGTTTTGGCGGGACCAACGAAGTGGCGATTTTCGAGATGGCGGAAAAGGGGCTGGTGGAGGTCAAAAATCCGTCGGAGGCGCTGCTTTCAGAGCGCCAAAACACCGACGGGTCAGTTATTTTTTGTCATCTTGACGGCACCCGCCCGATTTTGGTGGAGATTCAAGCACTGGTTAATACCACGGCTTTCGGCTATCCCAAGCGCACCAGCTCCGGCTTCGACCTCAATCGGCTGAATCTGCTAATCGCTGTGTTGGAAAAGCGCACCAAGCTGAAGCTCGGCGACAAAGATATTTTCATCAACGTGGTGGGGGGCTTAAGGCTCAACGATTCCGCCGCCGATCTTGCGGTGTGCATGGCGATTGCTTCCGCCGCTGCGGGACGCAAGTTGAGCGAAGAAATTGTGGTGTTTGGCGAAATTGGTTTGGGCGGCGAAATCCGCTCAGTGACGGGGGCGGAAAAGCGCATTGCGGAGGCCAAAAAAATGGGTTTTGGTTCCGCCATCGCTCCGAAAAACTTGAAGGATCCGTTTGTTGCCAAGACAGCTAATTTGCGCGACGCTTTGATTAAATATATGAAATAGTGAGGTTTTGCAACAAGACCCCACAGAAACTCAAAATAAAGTAAAAATTACAACTAATTCGCTCTTGTTTTTTCAAAACATAAGGCTTATTATTAGTATATAAAAATGTGAGAGAGGGTGCGTATGGATTTTAAGAGAGTTTCATCAATGGGGGGGCGACCATTACAATCATCAGGGGTGCACAGTGCGCCAGTTCAAAGACCGATGACGTTGAACCGTGACTATGTCCAGCGTCCGGCCCGTCCACCGATTATTAGTAACCGCCAGCCCATCCAATCCGCGCCGAGATCCGGCATCATCCAAGCTCAACCGCAAAGAGTAGTTACGCCCATGTCCACCGCCATCGCTGCACAGGGTCGCCCAACCGCTCCCGCGCCCAACGTCTCCGCGCCCGTCAGCCCAAATATGGTTATGCCAGCCCACAAATCATCGGTTTATGCCAATGCAATGCAAAAAATGCAAGCCAGAACTGCCGAAAAGCGCATGCTGAGCGCCAAAGAACTCAAAGATCGCAACATTGAACAGGCCATTGCAGAGGTCACTCCCGCCAAAGCCTCCAAAACCAAGTTGATTGACCGCAAAGCGTGGTTCACCAAGCATTTGGTGGGGTCATTGGTGCTTGGAATATTATCGCTGGTTTCGTTGGGATACCTCGTCTATCTCAACCTGCCCGACATCTCGGTCAAAGTATCCGCCTCGCAAGTCGGCATTGAAACCGCTTTCCCGAGCTATCGCCCCTCTGGATACAACCTTGACGGGTTCGTGTCGGTGGTGGACAACAAAGTTTCCATGACCTTCAAAAACGGCGCCGACAGCTACACCATCACCGAAGAACGCAGCTCGTGGGACTCGCTCGCCCTGTTCGACAATTTCGTGCAAAAAGAATGGCAGGACGCCATCGTTTCCAAAGAGCGGGGCCTGACGATTTATATCAACGGCAGCGACGCGGCGTGGGTCAACGGCGGAGTGCTGTACAAAATCACCGGCAGCAGTGCCCTCACCAAACAACATATTCATGATATTGCGATTAGCATGTAGTTTTTGACACCTCTATGCGCGGGGGGATGGCGTTTTTTTGCCCAAAATATTGGTATTAAAAAGAAACTTATGCTAAAATAAACCTATTCTATATATTTTAAAATTAATATAAATAAGGATAGGTTATCATGAAAAATGCACTTAGGATAAAAATATACTACAAAAAACTGTTTTTAAATAAAATATCATTATTAAAACATCCTAAACCCCCACTTCTTGTTGCTGCCATTCTTCTGCTTGGCGCCCTTACTATTATCTTTTATCACTCCCTCGCTCCCACAAAAGCTGCCGCAAGCAACATCACCGTCGTTGACAATAACCAGACCGTCACTGAATCACAAAGCGCTGGGGCTGTCACTCTCACCAAAACTTCCATCGTCACGGTCAAGGATGCTTCTGCCACTAATGGTTATGCTCTCACTGCCACCTTGAACAGCACTCTAGTTGGGGCTGTTGTGGCTATCAGCCAGAGTGCCTCTTCTGAATGTCCGACTGTCTCTCCTTGCACACTTTCTGCCGGTGAGACCACCATCCTCGCCACCAATAACAATAACGCTACTGTTTCTGCCGGTGAGACTACCACTTTTGATGTTGTGATATCCCTCCCTACAGGCACTGCTGTTGGGGCTTATACTGTTGATATTGTTTATGATGAGACCCCCAACATCCAGTTCGCTGCCACTGTCACCAACCCCGCCGCCAACCAAGTTTTGGATTACGACACCACTTCCACAAACTTAACTGTCACCACAAATAAAAATGCCACCTGCAAATATAGTGACGGCACATATGCTACTTATGAGTCTTTGCCCAACACTTTTGCTAATACTGGCGGCACCACCCACAGTCAAACTATCGACGGCTTAACTAACTCTAGTACATATACTTACTCCATCGCCTGCATGTCAACCAATGGAGAAGTTTCAGCCATAATTTCATGGTCGTGGAGCGTGAGCAATACTCCACCAGTGGCAAAGATAGTCCCCGATGGCTCCTCTATTCAAAGCGTCAACGCCACCAATTGTGCGGCGGCTACTACCTTTATTGGTAATAATGAAGACGCGATATCAAAGGTTTATGACAGCCGAGATAATAATTATTATGCTATCGCTAAACTACCCGACGGTAGGTGCTGGATGCTGACTAGTCTTGCCTACAGCGGAGAAATAGACAGTAACGGGAACGACTTCGGTACTATGAATCATTATGCTTCTGGCAATGGCTCATCAGGTTGGAATAACGGTGCTAGTTATATCGCTTATTACACCAACCCGACCAACTATAGTGTTACCCAACACAGTAGTGGGAAGAGGTGCTCTTCCTCCTACCGCACAACCGCCTCTAGTATAAACTACACGGAATGCGGTTTTATTTATAGTTGGTATGCTGCAACCGCTGGCACCGGCACAGCTAACTTGACAAGCGGTGACGCTCCTGCTAGTATCTGCCCAGTCAATTGGCACTTACCAACTGGCAGCAACACTGGCGAGTTCGCTTATCTTAATGGCATGATGGCGGGTGACAGTGACGCCTCAACAGTAAAAGACGCCACTCACGCCGTTAATTGGATAGGTGCCTCCAGCATCTGGCGTGGCGTCACCTCTGGGTCTTTTAACCCAGGTTATGGCTTAGTATACCAAGGTTCTACTGGCAGTTATTGGTCAGCTACACTAAAATCTTCAACTCAAGTTCATGGTTTGGGAATAGGTGCGACTATTAACTCTGTGTATTTGGGTGATAACGACACAACCGCAAGATTTGCCGGTCGCGCAGTCAGGTGCGTCGCTAATTTCTAATAACTTGAGCAATAGGGCGGAGTGTATGAGCATAATCTTCGTTTTTTCGCCCTTTCCTTTTCCCCGAACTTCAGCTATACTAATCCCATGAACCAAACTCGCACCAGATTTGCGCCCAGCCCCACCGGTTATATTCACATCGGCAATGTGCGTAGCGCCATTTATCCTTATCTTATCGCCAAGCAGACCGGCGGGAAGTTTATTTTGCGGATTGAGGACACCGACCGCAACCGTTATGTGGAGGGCGCCACCGAGCTGATTGAGGCAACTTTGAAACGTTTGGGATTGAATTGGGACGAGGGGCCGGACATTGGCGGCAAGTACGCGCCATATTTTCAGACCGAGCGCAAGTCGCTATATCATGAGTGGGCCAAAAAACTGATTGAAAAAGGTCTGGCGTATGCTGACGACACACCACCCGAACAGATTGAGGAGTACAAAAAATCCAGCATGGCCCAAAAGAAGCCGTTTTTGTTTCGCGATTTTCGCCCCAAAAATCCGCCACGCTGGCAAGAGGGGGTTGCGCTCCGTTTCAAACAAACCAATTTGCAACGTTATCATTGGCATGACGCGGTGATGGGCGATTTGTCGGCGGGAGAGGGGGCGCTCGACGATTTCATCCTGATCAAAAAAGACGGGCTGCCGACCTATAATTTTGGGCACATCGTGGACGACGCGGAAATGAAAATCACCCACGTCATCAGAGGTCAAGAATATATTTCCAGCATGCCAAATTACCTGTCGCTGTATGACGCGCTCGAAATAAACCGCCCGATTTTCGCGCACGTGCCGCATATTTTGGGCAAAACCGGCAACAAAAAGTTGAGCAAGCGCGACGGCGCCAAAAGCGTCACCGATTATCTCGACGAGGGGATACTGGAAGAGGCGTTGCTGAACTTTCTCGCGTGTCTTGGCTGGAATGACGGCACCGAAAAAGAAATCTGGACGATGGCGGAGTTGGTGCAAGCTTTTTCGTTGGACAAGGTTCAGCAATCTGGCGCCCGATTTGACGAAACCAAGTTGTTGTGGCTGAACGGGCAGTGGATTCGGCGGCTTGACCTTGACGATTTATACGCTCGCAGCCAATCATTCTTTCCCGAGTCCGCCAAAAATCACGACGAAGCTTATCAAAAACAAGTGCTGGAGCTTTTGCAAGACCGGCTGAAAGTGCTGAAAGACTTGAAAACCATGTCGACCTATTTCTTTGAAGAGCCCCAAACCGACCTTTCCATGATTCTGGACAACAAGTTTTTGCAAAAATACGAAAAATCAGAATTGGCAAACTGGCTGAAGCAAACTCTTGAAATCTTGGAAACAACTGACTGGACTTCCGATGATTTACAGATGAAATTGAACCAACTTTTGGAAACAACTGCCAAAAAACCCGCCGAATTGTTCAGTCTCATCCGCCTTGCGCTCTCATATGCGCCCTTCTCCCCAGCTCTGAACGACATGATGGCGCTGCTTGGCAAAAAAATCGTAAAATCTCGCCTCCAGACCGCCATTGAATCCCTGTGATAACAACCCCTCAACCGCTGACCCAGCCTCGCCACTTCAATTTTTATAGCAATAAAATCTTCCATTCCCAAAACTCTTGTGATAAAATGTCCTTATGAAAGTTAGAGGACGAGCCAGTAAGCCACCTCGCTCCAGTGACGCCCGCGTGGAGCGTTTCAAGGCGTGGTGTAAGACCCACAAAAAACCTCTGATTATCGTCGGTAGTATTCTCGCCGCCGCTCTGATAGCCGTCGCTTCGTTCTTCATCTTGGTCGCCATCAACAGCCGCCCTGTCACCGCCCCCACCGCCGACCTTGAGCCCGAACAGCCCGCACCTCAACCTGAACCCATCCATTATTATTCCAAACTCGGCGGACAAGAACTTCCCTCTGAACTCCCCGAAAACACCAACGTCACCGCCGTGATGATGGAAAACACCCCAATGGCGCGCCCCCAATCGGGTCTAAAAAACGCCGAGGTCATCTTTGAATCCATCGCTGAATACGAAGTCACCCGTTTCATCGCCCTCTATCAAGCCAACAAACCCGAACTCATCGGGCCCGTGCGCTCGCTCCGTATGCATTATCTGGACTGGGTCACCGCCTTTTCGCCCTCCATCGCCCACATCGGCGGGAGCAAGGCCTCCCTCGACGAAGTCCGCAACGGCAAATACAAGGACATCGACCAATTTTTCAACGGTAGCTATTATTGGCGCGCCTCTGACCGTAGCGCCCCGCACAATGTCTACACCAGTTTCAAAAACCTCGACGAGCTCAACCAATCCAAAGGCTACCTCACCTCTGATTTCACCGCCTTTCCCCGCAAAGAAGATGCCACCGAACTTGGTCATGTCAAAAAGATTACAGTTGACATTACGACAGATAATTATGACCTTGTATATAATTACAATGCCGAAAGCAACTCTTGGGACAGAAATTATGGCAACGGTAAACCTCACCTTGATCGCGAAGCTGGACAAATCTCACCGAAAGTGGTTATCATCTTGAAAGTCAACGAAAAAACTGTCATGGAAGATGGCAAGCGCGAACAAATCACCACTACCGGCGACGGTGAGGCTCTGATTTTCCAAGACGGCAAAATGGAAAACTGTAAATGGCAGAAACTTAGCCGTACCGCCCAAATCGAGTTTTATGACATGGACGGCAACCAAATCGCTCTCAACCGTGGACAAACTTGGATTACCGCCATCCCGAAGACCAAAACGGTGGTTTACGAATAGAACAATGTGTGCTAGAATACTCTTGTGTTGCGCCGCCATCCGCCATCGTCCGCGCTTAAAGCGCAACCAAAACGGTTCCGTCGTCTAGTGGTTAGGACGTCTGGTTCTCATCCAGAAAATCGCGGGTTCGACTCCCGCCGGAATCACCAATTTAGAAAATCAATTTAGAAAGTTTCTTTTATTTTCAACCTTACCACGCTACCGCCGTGAGAGTCACGACTCCCGTGTAAGCACACGCTGGCAAAGTATAGTCAACTTTGGTACCGAACCAGATTCGCGTGTCTTCGCCTGTTGTTGGGTTGGCTTGCGAATTGGTGGTGCTTTTTAATTAGGGTATTATCGTTAACCACCGTCACGTCAGTTGCGTTGTTCAAACCAACCTTGGCAGTTGGGGTCGTTTGCGTCGGAGTCTTTGTCAATGGCGGTTGAGTAAACCAACGCTTTAGAATATATAGCCGTTCGGACTGCCATTTCCACCGTACAACCCAAAGAACATTCCTTGATAGCCGTGTTCTCGTCGTGAGCCAAACAATAGCGGCCAGTTAGTGTTGGTTGTTATGCAACGTTTTTGCCGGTTTTGTTGGTATAATACTCCTGTTGATGCAGTCCCCTTGCCAGTCTTGTTGCACAACCACCCACATTCACAGGTATAGAACCGTGATATTAATCACATTTTTCTTGACTTATGTGTGAAGATGTGATATAATGCTAATGAATATATGGGAAGTGAAGTTATCACAGACGAAAACTACGATCCATTTGTTGTGCCGAAAAAGGTGCACGTCGTTTCCAAGTCAAAAATTACGGGAAATCGGCTGGACGTGCCCGAAAAAGAGCTGTCAAAATTGTTCCGCGAGTTGACGCCAAAGGAAATACGTGTTGAGTATTACAACATCAAGCACGTTCGTCAAGACGCCGTGAAGCTCCTGAAACGCACCTTTGAGTCCGTGATGTCGGGCAACAACCGCCTCAAAAAAAATATCGAGGCCGGACTCACGCTCGGCGAAATCGTGGAGATTGGCGATATTTTGGAAGAATCGGCATAAACATATTTAATCTGGTATAATAGACTCATGAAACTACCAACAGTAGCCATCATCGGGCAGACGAATGCGGGGAAAAGCTCGCTGTTCAACCGTTTGGCGCGGTCGCGGCGGGCGATTGTGGCGCGCGAGGAAGGGACGACGCGAGACAATGTGATGGCGAAAATCCACCACAACGCTCATGATTTTTTGTTGATTGATACGGCGGGATTGAAAAATCCTGAAGACGATTTTGAAGCCAAGATTCAGGATCAGATTGATGACGCGATTTCCGCTTCCGATTTGATTTTGGTGGTGGTGGATGGTGCAAAATATTTCAATTCTGACGACAAGGAAATTGCTCGGAAGGTGTTGCGCAGTGCGAAGCCGGTTTTTTTGGTGTTGAACAAGACGGATTTGGCGGGGAGTTTGCCGGATTATGAGTTCGCTGGATTGGGGTTGAAAAATATGTTCAGAGTATCGGCCGAGCACGGCACGGGCGTGGAAAGTTTGTTGGACACAATTGCCGACAATTTGCCCAAAGCTCGAAAGGCGGAAGTTAATGTCGCACTGAAGTTGGCACTTATCGGCCGTCCAAATGTCGGGAAAAGCTCACTTTTCAACACTTTGGCGAAGAAACAACAGGCCATTGTGGCGAATCTTTCCGGCACCACGCGCGACGTGAACAGCGTGCACATTCGATATGAAAACGAGAGCGTGGAGATTTTGGATACCGCCGGCGTGCGGCGGGCGGGAAAACAAGAGGTGGGGATTGAGAAGTTTTCGGTGTTGAGAACGATGCAGGCGATTGACGAGGCGGATATTTGTTTGTTGCTGGTTGACGCCACCGCACCACATATGGCGCTCGATCAAAAATTGGCAGGGATTATTGCCGACGCTGGCAAGGGGATTATTTTGGTGTTGACCAAGTGGGATTTATTGACGAGCGCAGGGGAGGCGGCGGACGATGTTTTGGTTGGGCATCCTGAAACGATGGTTGACTTCAACGGCTCGAAAGAGGTGGCGGACGTGATTTTGGCTGGGCTGACGCGCGATTTTAATTTCATTCCGTTTGCACCGGTGGTCATCACCAGCTCCACGACCGGCAAAAACGTCACGAAAATCCTAGAGCTGGCTCTGAAAATCCGCGAAAGCCGCTTGAAAGAGGTGAAAACCAGCGAGTTGAACCGTGTGCTCGGCTCAGCGGTGGCAGCACACCCGCCCGCCGCCGTGAAAGGCGCTTTGCCAAAGCCGAAATACGTGGTGCAAACCGACCAAAACCCGCCTTGGTTTGTGATTCATGGCACCAATTTGGATAAATTGCATTTTTCATACAAGCGTTATTTGGAAAATGTTTTTCGGGATAATTTTGGGTTTTTCGGCACGCCAATTAAGTTTTCTTTTCGGAACTCCGAGAAAGGGAGGTTGTGATGGCGGGACACCCCACACCAACGAAAGAAGAGGAGTGGGAACGCAAGATAGCGGCGCTAAATCCGGTCGCCATAAACCATCAAAAAAGACGGCGGAAGTTAATCGTCGGACTTGGCAATTTTGGCAAAGAGTACAACTGGACAAGGCACAATTTTGGTTTTTTGGCAATGGATTTTTTCGCAAAAACTCATGGTTTGGAATGGAAAAACGCCAAAAAGTTCAGTACTGAGGTTGCGGATTATAATGATTTATTGTTAGCCAAACCCCAAACTTTTTATAATGCAAGCGGCGAAGCCGTGCAAAAACTAGTGCAATTTTATAAAATTGACATTCAGCGTGATGTATTGGTGGTCTGCGACGACCTGAACTTGGATTTTGGCACCATGCGCCTTCGCGCCAGCGGTAGCGACGGCGGCAACAACGGATTGAAATCCATCATCGCACAACTTGGAACAAACTTCCACCGCCTCCGGCTCGGCACCAACAATAGCCAAAAACAGCTTGCTAGCGACACCAATTTTGTGATTGGCAAGTTCACGCCAGAAGAAAAAGCAAGCCTGCCGCAAATCCTGCAAAAGACAGGGGAGCTCATAGACAACTTCAAGAACTCATCACAAACCTAACTCCGTGCACTTTCACAAACCGCGTCCATTTCGTCTTTGTACAACAATTTGAGCTCCTCCCGCGCCGTATCTCCATATCTCAACTCGTTTTGCTCGTAATTATGAAAAAATCGCAAAAAATCCGCGTCATCGTCAAAGACGCTATTGTGCGCCCGCCAAAAATAACTTAAACACTTCGCCAAATACACCTTTTCAATCATAGGAAACACGTTTTTAAACTTCCTTATTCCTCCATGTCGCATTCTGGCAATATTAAATACAACTATTTTTGAAAAGTAAGAAAAACTTTTTCCAAAAAAGTTTTTCTTAAATAACAAAAAAGAGCCTAGACGCAGGCAAGGGTGGGCATAGCCTGATCTAAGCTCTATTTGCCCTTTAACACACCGAACTGGCCCATAAACTATGGAGCATGACCCACCATCATACTTTTATTGGGTCTGCCGGTTAAAGGGGTTAGTGCGTTCACTAATGATTTTTGGCAAAAGTGGAGGTAAATACTTTTTGACTTGGAAGTCATAGCCAAAGTTAATGAACGCCTAACGATATTTTGGAAAAGAGAGAAAAAAACCAAAAAAGGTCTTTACTTTTTCCAAAATAAGTTATAATTTATTTAGGTGCTGATTGATGATATCACTTAAGTTTTATCATCAACTCGTAAGCATTATAGCACACATGGCTTTAAATGTCAATAGTTTTTATAGGAAAATTATGAAAATCAATGAAATATCACCCCTAAACAACAATTTTACAGAGGTGTTAGGCGGTATTGCGCTTATGCCAAAAACATTGTATTATCGCGGAAAATTGCCCGAAAAACGCCTGCTCACGGTCGGAATTGTCGGAGCCAGAAAGGCGACAAAATACGGTTTGGAAACGGCTTATCGGTTGAGCTATGACCTCGCGAAACGTGGCGTGGTGGTAGTTTCAGGGTTGGCGTTCGGAATTGACGCCATGTCGCACAGGGGAGCACTGGACGCCGGTGGCATTACTTTGGCGGTTTTGGCGAGCGGGGTGGATGAAATTACGCCACACAGCAATTCCCAGCTGGGGGCGCAGATTTTGGCGCACGATGGCGCCATTCTCAGCGAATATCCAGCAAACACGCCCCCCTTAAGGCCGTATTTCTTGGCGCGCAACCGTCTGATTTCCGGCTTGTCAGACGCAGTAATTGTTGTTGAGGCTAACACCAAAAGTGGCTCATTGTCAACTGCTGCCCACGCCAAAAATCAAGGGCGTGCGGTGTTTGCGGTGCCCAATGGTGTCAATTCCCCGATGAGCGAGGGTTGCAACCTCTTGATTAAGCGCGGGGCGCACCTGTTGACAGAGGCGAACGACCTGTTGGAAGTGTTGGCACCAGAAAAAATCGCAAAAATCCAAGTTGCCAGCAAAGCCACCACCACCGAACAAAAAATCCTCAAACTCATCAAATCCGGCGTCAACGACACCGAAAAAATAGCCGAAAACCTGAAAATCCCGCCCGCCGACCTCGCCCAAACCTTGACGATGATGGAGTTTGATGACCTCATTCAGGCGTTGGGGGATATTTGGGTGGTGAAGAAATAATACCCCTCCCAACGGTCATATGGCACGACAGAAAACCGCCCCTGTTGGAGAAACAAAATATTATTCTAATTCATTTGAAAGTTTTTGAATAAAATCAGAAACATTGCTCAAGACACATTTAGCAACCGAACTTTCCGCGCTTTTCGTAAGTTCGTTAGTGGCATTGGGGTCAGCATCAGCTGGATCGATACGACTGAAATAATCATAATCAAAATTACTCAATATCTCATCGCCACTGTACTGCTTGCGCAACTCGCCCCAAATACACCAACCAGTTCCATCAAGCATGACAGGAATCATATTAGACACATCTTCAAGATAACTTTCGTCAAGACCCCTCGCAGCAATCTGCTGTTCAAGCATCTCCTGAACTTCTGAAGATTGCATAGCTTGGTTAAACACATTATCAAACTTTGCGGAAAACTCCGCCTTTTGCTTCTCGTCTAATAAGCTGTCATTATTACTTTTTTGTATAAAGAAAATCGCCGTCACAATACCGGCAAACAAAACCACCGGTATCAAACAAATCAACACCTTCTTTATCAAGATTTTTCGCTTCGAATTCACGCCCGCCATTGTTCATATTCCCTTTCTGGTTAGTTGCTTACTATTTTATCTCTTGGTTTGCTTTTTGTCAATAGTCTGCTTTTTGTCGACTTGGAAGTTTTTGCTTGGTTTATACTGCGTGATATTGGCAATCATTGCACATTTTGGCACAATGCTGTATTTGGCGCGTCACTGCTGCTAGTGGAGGTTGGAGCGTTGACGGCGTGGAAAAAGTTTGCGGATTAATTCTTTAATAGTTTTGCAAAAATTAACAATATAATATATAGTCTTAGAAATGAAATTAGTAATTGTGGAAAGTCCGGCAAAGGCAAAGACGATTGAGAAGTATCTTGGCAAGGAATACAAGGTGATGAGTTCAGTGGGGCACATTCGTCAGATTCCAAAAACCAAGCACGCGGTGGATATTGAGAACGATTTCAAGACGGAATACGAAATTGATCCCGAAAAAAAGAAGATTATCAGCGAGCTGAAAAAGGCGGTGAAGGCGGCAGATGAGGTGTTGCTCGCGACTGATGAAGACCGCGAGGGGGAGGCGATTTCTTGGCATTTGATGGAAGTTTTGGGGTTGCCGAAAAATACCAAGCGGATTGTGTTTCACGAAATCACCAAGCCAGCGCTGGAAACCGCCGTAAAAAACCCGCGCACGGTGGACACGGCGATGGTGGAGAGCCAGCAGGCGCGCCAGATTTTGGATCGGATTGTGGGGTTTGAGCTGAGTCCAGTGGTGTGGCAAAAGGTGCCGGGCGGGAAGAGCGCAGGGCGGGTGCAAAGTCCGGCGGTGCGGTTGATTGTGGAGCGCGAGCGCGAGATTAACGCTTTTGAATCCAAGTTTACGTTCAAGGTTACGGGCATTTTTCAATCCGACAAAGACGAAATCAAAGCGGAATATTCCCAAAGTTTTGCGGACGAAAGGGCAGCGGGGGAGTTTTTGAAACAGCTCATTGACGCAGTTTTTGCAGTCGACGCGGTGGCGAAAACCCCGACTTCGCGCAACCCCAGCCCGCCATTCACGACGGCGGCTTTGCAAATTGAAGCCAATGCCAAATTGGGGTTTTCTTCCAAAACCACGATGAGTGCCGCACAGGGGCTGTATCAGGCGGGGAAAATCACCTATATGCGCACGGATTCGGTCAATTTGAGCGCGCAGGCAATTGGCGAAATTGCTGGGTTTGTCAGAAGTAATTACGGCGAAAAATACTTGAAAACTCGGAACTTTGCCACGAAAAATGCGACCGCGCAAGAGGCACACGAAGCGATTCGTCCGACGCACATCAGCGACGAAAGCGCCGGCAAGAACAATTATGAAAAACGGTTGTATGCTTTGATTCGCAGTCGCACACTTGCCACTCAGATGGCGCCCGCGCGGTTGGAGAAAACTGTTGTAAAAATTACAACACCCAATGCACGCGGAGTTTTTGAGGCAAAAGGGGAGATAATTTTGTTTGATGGGTTCCTCAAGGTTTATGGCAAAGCGAAAGAACTCAGCTTGCCAAACTTGCAAAAAGGTGATGTGTTGCCCGTGAAAGAAATTGTGGCACGCCAGACTTTCGCCAAGCCCCCCGCCAGATATACAGAGGGAAGTTTGGTCAAAAAACTGGAAGAATTGGGCATTGGGCGTCCCAGCACTTATGCCACAATTTTGAACACTATTCAAACTCGAAATTACGTCAAAAAAGGCGTTTCGGAGGGTAAAGAGCGCGAGGTAGTGCAGTTGACATTACACAAATCGCAAATCAAAAAGGCGCTGGCTAAAGAGAAAACCGGCGGGGACAAGGGCAAACTGGTGCCCAATCCGGTTGGCGCGGTGCTGAGCGACTTTCTGACGGTCAATTTTGATCAGATTGTGGATTATGGTTTCACGGCTGAAGTGGAAAAGGATTTTGATAAAATTGCGGAGAGTAAGGTGAGTAAGGTGGAGATGTTGAAGCGGTTTTATGCGCCGTTTCATCAGTTGGTGGACAAGGCGGCTGACGCCAAACGTTGGAATAACGCCCGCGAGCTGGGGGTTGAACCGAAAAGTGGCAAGATGGTGTATGCGAAGGTGGGACGCAAGGGTGAGTATTTGCAGGTGGGTGAGGTGGAAAAGGGCAGCAAGGAAAAGCCGCGTTTTGCGCCGATACCAGAGGGCGAGACGGTGGAAACGGTGTCATTAGAGTCGGCTTTGCAACAGTTGGCTTTGCCGGCGCTGCCGAGGGTGTTGGGGACAAGTGACGATGGAGTGGAGTTGGTGGCGGCTAATGGGCCGTTTGGGCCGTTTCTGAGGGCTGGCAAGCACAATATCAGCTTGACTGGCGACGACCCTTACACCATCACATTGGAGCGCGCTGAAGAGCTTTATGTGGCAAAAAAGGCCAGTATTATCGCTGATTTTGGCGAGGTGATGATTATTAACGGGGTGTATGGGCCGTATATCAAGGGAGCGGGGCGTCGCAACCATGTGAAAATACCCAAAGACGTCGACCCCAAGACCATCACGGAAAAAACGGCTTTGGAGATGTTGGCAAACAAAAAACCAACCAAGTCAGCCAAGCGTCGCGCCTCTGTCAAACGCAAAAGCACCTCTGTTGCTCGCAAAAATACCAAACGCCGCAGCTCTGTCAAGCGCCAGGGTGCTCAGCGCCGCCGCAAAGCATAAGTTTCATACAATAAAAATATTATTAAAAAAGTTTTATAAAATCTATTGCACGGCTTTCAAAATATATGGTATACTTCATAGTAAGACCAAGTTGTTTCTATTGACATAATACATTTATCATGTTAGAGTCATAGACAAAGTATATTAAATAATTACGAAGGGAGATGGTCAAGTGGACGCTAGCCATAGTACTAATTCAGAAATTATCAAAAAGGCAATCAACGGATTGCTTGGTGTTGTTGAGCAGTCCAGGGAGCGCGAGATTATTTCGCGTCGCTTCGGCATTAGCTCGCAAAAAGAAACGCTGGAGCAAATCGGCGAGATGTTGAGTATTACGCGAGAACGGGTGCGCCAACTGGAAAAGGCGATTGTGATTCGGATTAAAATCCATGCTGAAGAAGGCAAAGTGGACGATTTGGTGGCGGCGGAAAAGCTGATTATCCGCAATTTGACTGAGCTCGGCAGGGTGGCGCGCGTGGAAACGCTGGCGGAGCAGATTTATGGGCACAAGTCCACCGCCAAAGAGCGCTCCACGTTGTCTTTCATTGGCGAAGTGTCGTCGCAGTTGTCGGTGATTTATGACAGCGACCGGTATTATCACTCGATTTGCATTGCTGAATACGGCGACGAAAAGACCGTGCGCGCCAAAGCTGACGAGATTGTGAAAGTGGTGACCGGTTATGGCAAGCCGATGACCGTTGCGGAGTTGGACGAAAAGTTGGATTACCAACATCCGGATCATATCGCGGCGGTGGCCAACATTTCCAAACAGTTGGCAACGCTTGGCGGCATGTGGGGGCTGGCAAAGTGGCCGTTGATTAACCCGCGCAATATTCGCGACAAGATTTTTGTGATATTGGAGGGCAAAAAGGCGCCGATGCACTTTTCGGAAATCGCGAAGGCCATCGCGGAAAGCAATTTCAACCGCAAAAACGTCACGATTCAAGCCATCCACAACGAACTGATTAAAGACAAGCGTTTTGTGTTAATTGGACGGGGGATTTACGCCCTTAGCGCGTGGGGGTATTCCAGCGGCACGGTCACCGACACCATCAAAAAGGTGCTGTCCGAAAACGGCGGCGTGATGGAGCGCAACGAAATCGTCAAACAGGTCTTGAAAGCCCGCCAAGTCAAGGAAACCACAATTTTGCTGAACCTGCAGGACAGGGCAGTATTTAATCGAATTGACAAAAATAAGTACTCCATCAAAAAATAGTTGCCCATATTACGCCAAACTCTTGTTTTTATTGGCAGAACGTGCGACAATGATTATGTTTAGAGGTGTAAAGTGGATGTAATTTCAAATATATTTATATTCTTATTAAAACCGATTGTCTGGATACCGGTTGTCCTGATTTTGTTGTTTTTGGCGCACCGCAATTTCCAAAAGGCACAGAAAATCAAACCAGCGTCTTTTGACAGTGTGCTTTTGATGTTGGAGATTCCCCGCACCAACGACAAAAAGGAGTTGGCCGCCGAACAACTGTTTGCTTCATTGCACGGCATTTTGAGGGACAAAACCGAGCTGAAAAACAGTGGCGGAGTGCAGGAATATCTCAGTTTTGAGATTACGTCGATGGATGGAAAAATCCGATTTTTTGTCTGGGTGCCCAAGATTTTGCGCAGTTTTGTGGAGGGGCAGATTTATGCTCAATATCCGACCGTGCAGATTTCGGAGGCACCGGAAGATTACGCTTTACACCAGAAAAACCATGAAGTGTCTTGCGTGTCGGAGTTGTCTTTGGTGGACAATGACGCCTTGCCCATCAAAACTTTCGACAACTTCGAGGTTGACCCTTTGGCGGGTATCACCGGCGCTTTGGCGAAATTGGAAACCACCGGTGAGGAGATTTGGGTGCAGATTTTGGCGCGTCCAGTGTCCGACGATTGGCACAAAACCTCCGAGCTGTGGATTAAGAACGTCAAGGCTGGCAAAAAACCTTTCAGTTTGAGCAATATTATTGACTTCAAGTGGTTGATTGAAGTCTTGGCGGCACTTTGGCGACCGCCAGAGGGCGGACTGGGCACGCCTGCCACGCCGGTGGAGTTGTCGGAAAGGGACAAGACGCGCATTTCGGAGGCAGAAAAGAAAGCCAACGGGTTGGGCTATCAAGTCAAAATCCGCTTGGTGTACCTTGGCAAAGACCGCGAAAACGCGCGGTTGAACATGCAAGCGTTGGTCGGCTCGTTCAAACAATACAACAGCACCAACTTGAACGGTTTCAAAATGTTGGGCATGTCGTTTAATCCGGACGACATCAGCGCTTATCGCGTGCGGTCGTTCACCGACACAGGTTTTGTGCTGAATATCAGTGAGCTGGCGAGCATTTTCCACCTTCCACACACTAATGTGGAGACCCCGAATGTGGTTTGGGCGTCCAACAAGACCGCCGAGCCGCCCGCCAAGTTGCCGATGTTGACTGGCGACCCCACGATTGACGAAAACATCAGCGCTTTTGGGTTGACTAATTTTCGCGGTATCAACCATCAGTTTGGTATGCTACGCAAAGACCGTTCCCGCCATGTGTATATTATCGGACAAACGGGGGCAGGGAAGTCGGGGTTGTTGGAACTGTTTGCGCTGTCCGACATTTATCACGATCAAGGCTATGCCATTATTGACCCCCATGGCGATTTTGCTATCAACAACCTCAATTTCATACCGGAAAGCCGAATCAAAGACGTGGTGTATTTCAACCCCAGCGACACCAAGTTTCCGGTGGCGTTCAATCCGTTGGAAGTGACTGACGACACCCGCAAGCCCAATATTTCTTCGGAAGTCATCGGCGTGCTGAAACGCATGTTTGGCGAAAGTTGGGGCCCGCGCTTGGAACATATTTTGCGCTACACCCTTTTGGCGCTGTTAGACCGTCCGGAAACCACACTGCTGGACATTCAACGCATGTTGACTGACAAAAACTTCCGCCGAGAGACTTTGGAATACTGCAAAGACGTCACGGTTTTGCAATTTTGGAAACAAGAGTTTGGGCAGTGGGCGGAAAAGCAAGTCAACGAGTCGGTGGCGCCGGTACTGAACAAGGTGGGGGCGTTCACCGCCAACCCGATTATTCGCAACATCATTGGGCAACCAAAAAGCTCTTTCAATATCCGTGAGTTGATGGACGATGGAAAAATCTTGGTGGTCAACCTTTCTAAAGGGTTGATAGGGGAGGATAATGCGGGGATTTTGGGGGCATTCTTGGTCACCAAGATTCAATTGGCCGCCATGAGCCGCTCCGACATCCCCAACGTCTCCGACCGACGCCCGTTCTATCTTTATGTCGACGAGTTCCAAAACTTTGCCACTGATTCGTTCGCCGTGATTTTGTCAGAGGCGCGCAAATACGGGCTGAACCTCACTATCGCCAACCAATACGTCTCGCAAATGACGGAATCTGTGCGTAACGCAGTGTTCGGTAACGTCGGCACCATTATTTCTTTCAGGGTTTCGGTGGATGACGCGCCGGTTCTCACCAAACAATTCGAGCCGGAGTTTGAGGAGGGCGACCTGATCCAGATGAACAATCGCCATTTCGTCATCAATATGATCGTGAACGGTGAAAAAACCCGCTCGTTTTCTGCCACCACGCTCAGTATTCCACCGGCGCCAGACCAAACCGTGCTGGACAGGATTATCGAAAGTTCGCGTCGCAAATACGCCCGTCCCAAAGAAGAAATTGAAAAAGAGATTGCGGATATTTTGTCTTCCGCTAACCGGTTCATGGACGATTTGCGCGCCGAGAACAAAGCCCGCGAGTTTGACAGCTTGGCCGAGCAAAGCTTATCAATGGCAACTGGCATCAGGCCGGCACCCGCCAAAGAAAAACCCCGATTTTTGTTCGTACCCACGCCACAGTCCGAGTTCCACAAACAAAAAATCAGCCCGAACAAAGCCGAACAAAAACAAGTCAGTCCCAGCTTGAAAGATTTGAAAACCGTGTTGGCGGAAAAAGCGACGAGTGTCGGCGGGCCGCCACACAACAAAAAATCCGACGCCGGCAAAAAATAATTTTGTTTGAAAAAGAGCAGGGCGCGAATGGTTTTTCAAAGAATATTTTTGGACAACCGAGTCGCGAGGGGTCAATGGTTGGTCTTTACACATTGCTTTTTGTAAGTATGTGTAGTGTCGCACAATATGTATTTTACGACATTAAGAAAGCGTCCTCAAGCTGATAGTTAGTGGGGTATTTATTAAGCAATTGGCCCGCAAAAGGGCTAATTCTGTGTCGCGACTGCCCAGTCCACCATCATCATGACTTTTTCATGCGTGACACTTTGCACTCCGCCTGCGGTGCAGGACAACTCACGCAAAGTACAAGTCGCAACACCACACAACAAACCCACATGAGGCACAAAAATCCATCAAGCTCCTCGAAAACCCATAAAAAATATATCACAACACAATAAAGACCCACCGCAAGCACTCAGAAACCATATAAAATCAACATATTACAACACATAACCCTAAAAATCCCAAATAAAACCCCAAAAACCACTAAGTTTTCCACAAATCCGTAATTTTATTTGCTTTTTTATTATTTTATTACCTCCCTCTTTCTACCCTATTTTCCCCCGCCCTTTCAACCCAAATCAATTCAATCCCACCCACCCTATCACAAAAAACCCGCCCCCTTTTACCCGAACAAAACCCGAACAAAAGTGTAGTAGGGCGCCAAAAGTATATCTCAAAAGCTATTTATAAAAAGCCCGCCTCTTGACCCGAATGTCCACGTACTCCAGCGCCTCCAACTTCACCCCGTTCTCGTCAAAATGCGCCATCACCCGATTAATGTCCTCAATCTGCTCCATCGCCGAGCGATCCACCGACAACTTGAACACCACCACCTTGTCCCTATACACCACACTCACATCTATCTCCCGCGACTTCCCCGCCGGAATCACCAACTTTTCCACCCTCATGCCGACCTCCCCCGCATCCGCCGTGAACTGCCCCAAAAACTGCAAAAACGTTTTTGGCATTTTCTCGCCCACCTCCATATTATTATAATCAACAATTTCAATGCTGGGATCCAACTGATAATAATTGCTGGCAAACACCACCCCCGCCTTGTCCACAAAATGTTTTTCACCGTTTATCCGCCAAACTAGCAACGGCTCTCTCGGCGCCGCCTGCACCACCATGTCCGGCACCCACCATCCCGTCCGCTCCACCTCTGCTCCCGAATCCATCTCCGGCACTTTTTCCGACAAGTATTCCAACAGATGCGCCTCGTCCAACAAAGCCACCACCCTTTCCAGCGGTCGTTCCCGCAAATAATCCGTCGCCGCCGACTCAATTCTGTCCGACAAATCGCTTTGTATTGCAATTTCCACCTTTATTTCGCCATAAAACTGCGTCATGCCCAGCCCAACCGCGACCGCCGCCAGCCCCAAAATGCCCGCAATTTTCAACACCGCACACCGACGTCGCCCCCGCCCTTTGTGGTAGTGGCTTTTTGAAACAATGACCTGCCCCCGCGAAAACTGCATATGTTAATTATAACACAACAAAACGAGGAAAAACTGGTTTTGTTGCATAATTCATGCGCAACACACTCATGCCACATCCATTATCAACCTCGCCAAATCCGCCGCCGCCCGCTCATTCTTGAACCGCCGGATATTGTTCTCCAACTCGCGTTTCAAAGCCGCACTCTCCATAATCTTATCCACGCCGCCAACTAACTTTCGCTTCAAATCCGCGTCACGAATCACCACCGCCGCCTTCGCCTGTTCCAAAATCGCCGCATTCTTGCTCTGATGCCCGCCCGTCAAAAACTCCGCCGGCACCAAAATCGCCGCCTTTTGCAAAACCGCCAACTCCGCAATCGTGGTCGCCCCCGCGCGCGCCACCACCACGTCCGCCGCCGCGAGCAACTCCCCCAACCCGTCCGTCAAAAAATCAAACAACCGAAAATCCGGACTGCCGGCATATTTTGCGGTTTTTTTCTGCACATCGGCATATTGCGCCCGCCCCGCCACCAAAACCACCGCATATTTTCCCAGCAAGTCTCCCAGATTCTGCACCAAAGCCAAGTTAATGCTTTTTGCGCCCAATCCTCCGCCCACTGCCACCAAGAGTGGCTTTTTTCCATCAAAACCCAACTGCTTCTTCAACTTTTCCGGCGCCGCGTGCTGATATTTCACAACATCATCCGACACCGGCACTCCCGTAAAAACCATCTTCTGCACGAACTTTCCCGTATAATTCTCCACCGGCCAAGACACCGCAATTTTCTTGGCAAATCTCCCCAAAATCCGGTTGGTCAACCCCAAAACCGCGTCCGAATCATGCACTGCAAACGGAATCCCAAGCACTGCTGCCGCTAACCCCACCGGCAACCCCACATATCCGCCTTTCAAAAAAATCACGTCCGGCCGCCAAACCACCAATCTGCCCAAACTTTGGAAAAATCCCACCACCACCAACAACAAATCGCGCAGGTTCAAAAACCCTTCTTTCAAACTAATCCGACTGCCACGATATCGCCGGAGTTTTCCCGCCACCACGCGCCGAATCCGCACATCGGAAAACTTCGCGCCAACCATCTTTTTGGACAACTCGAAAAACTTCTTGTCCGTCCAAAACGCAATCTCTGCTTTCGGCTTTTGCTTAATAGTTTCTTCGATGAGCGCCTTGATGGGCAGAATATGCCCGCCCGATCCGCCGCCGACCATCAATATTTTTATCATCATCTCCTTTCGTTTTCATTGCCACGTGCGCCGTTTGCCCCGATAACTGGAACGCCAGTCCTAGCGCAGACGACACAAACAGCAAACTGGTTCCACCATAACTAATCAGCGGCAAAGGAATGCCGGTGAGCGGAATGGCGCCAACCATCGCTGCCATATTTATCATAACATGAGATGCCATCCAACCAAAAATCCCCGCCACCACAATTCTGCCAAAAAACGTGTGCAAAAAATTAATCGCGTTCAGCAACCGATACAACAACCAAAAGAACAACGCCATCACCACCGTGAGCCCCAAAAACCCAAACATCTCGCCCATAATCGCAAACACCGAATCGTTCCGCGACTCCGGCAAATAACCTGTTGACTGCACGCTGTCCGCCACCCCTACGCCAGTCAGCCCGCCCGTGCCAATCGCAATTTGTGCCTGCCGCGCGTGGTAATCCTCCTCTTCCGCGCCCTCCGAAACTGTCACCTCGCTGCCTTTCAAAAACGTCATCACGCGGTCGCGACGATACGGCGTAATCATGACAAAAATCATCCCGAGCACTGCCACCACCGCAAAAAACCCCGCAATCAACCGCACCTTCATGCCCGAAATCAACAACATTGATAGCAATATCGCAGCAATCGTCAACCCCGTCCCCATGTCCTTTTGCGCGCCAATCACAAACAGTAACGACAATAGCGCCACCACGCCAAACCGCACCATCGTCTGCTTCGTATTCAACTCCTGATTCTTGATTTTTGCCGACAAATAAGCCGCAATATACACAATCAACCCCAGTTTCAAAACTTCCGACGGCTGAAAAGAAACGCCGATTTTAATCCAACGATACGCGCCGTTAATCGGCTCCGCAATCGCGTCCACGTGCAAAAGATTGCCGAACAAAAACAACATGATGCACAACCCAAACCCCACGCCAAGAATCAACTTGGCGCATTTTTCCACTTTACGAAACGGGATTTTATACGCCACAAAAAACGCAATCAGTGCCAAGAATACATGTTTCAGCTGGTTCACAAAAAACTCCTGCTCGCCGTATTCCCCACCGGTGCTGTTCAAAAAATTAGCTTGGCGCGGACTAATCGCAAACATCACCACCAGCCCAATCGCCATCAACAAAATCATCGCCACCAGCATTTGCAAATCCGGACGATGTTTCCGCACTAATCCCACCTCCTTCATTTATTTAATCATCCCCCCGCCCAACGCCAACACCACGCCCACAAACCCCGCAATCGCCCCAATCACCCAAAACCGCATGGTAATTTTGGTCTCTTCCCAGCCTTTCGCCTCAAGATGATGGTGAATCGGCGCCGAAATGAAAATCTTGCGCTTCAAAAACTTCTTGGACAAAATCTGCACCACGCTCGACCCCGCCTCCACCACAAACAAAATACCAATAATCGGCAACAAAAAGAACGTGTCCGTCATCATCGCCACCACGCCAAGCCCTGCGCCATACGCAAAACTCCCCACGTCGCCCATCATAAACCGCGCCGGATAAATATTAAACCACAAATACGCCAGCATCGCGCCTACCACCGTAAAACAAAACCCCGCAATGCCATAATTGCCCTGCACTAGCGCAATCACGCCAAACGAACCATACGCCATCGAGAGCAGCCCGCCCGCCAAACCGTCCAGCCCGTCCGAAATATTCACCGCGTTGCCAGTCGCCACCACCGCAAAAGCAAACACCGGAATAATCCCCATCCCCAACGTCACATCGCCAACAAACGGCACATTCACCGCGTCCCAACCCAACTTATAGTAAAAGAACCAACCGAGCGTCAATCCCAAAACCGAAATCATCGCAAACTTTACGCTCGAACGCAACCCCGCCACGCCCTTGCCCGACCCGAACACATTAATCAAATCATCAATCAACCCAATCACACTGCCGCCGAGCAGCGCCGCCAAAATCAGCCACGTCTGTCCGCGATCCAAATTGCAAAAAATCGTCACCGCCGCAATCGACAACACCCCGACAATCCCCGCCATCGTCGGAAACCGTCGCACAAACTTTCTGGCGTGCAACTTGGTCATGACTTTCAAAGCCTCCCCCGTCACCGCTGTCGTGCGCTGCCGTTTCCAAAACTTGTATTTATACGCAAAATAAGTATAAACCGGCGTCAAAAACATCGCAAACAAAAACGACGCCACCGACAATATCAACATATACACCGCCCCGTCCGTCATTTTGTCAATCATTATTATTCTCCTTTGGTATTATTTTCCAATAATTTAATATATATTTTGATAACTCCGTAAAGATTGGGTCGGCATCCGTGTTGCCGCCCAGATGGTACCCACCACCCACACGCACCATTATAACATACTCTGGCCGATTTGCACCACCAAAACCAATATACGAACCAATCGTCTCGTCCTCCGTGTACGCCCCGTACTCATCAATCGTCTCTGCCGTGCCCGTCTTTCCGCCCACCAAATACCCCGCTGCCTCACCGCCCTGTTTTCCCGTGCGCAAAAACTTCCGCACCTTGACCAGAACATCAATCATCTTTTGGCTCGTGCTCTTTGAGACCACATTCTCCGCCCGTGGCGGCCGCACCTCATTCTCCATCAATTTCCCGTCTGCCAAAACCCCCTGCACCACCGTCGGCGTATAATAAGTCCCGCCATTTATCACCGCCGAAAACGCTGCTGCTGCCTGCACCATCGACACATTCATACCTTGCCCAAAACTCATATTCACATACCGAATGTCACTCCCCTCCGCGTCGTCCGGACTAATCACCACCCCCGCCGTTTCAAACAACTCAATCCCCGTCACTCGCCCAAAATAAAACTTTTCCGTAAAATAATCATACAAAATATTTTTCGCCGTGCTATTAATCTCGCCACCGCCCAGCTTCCTTAGCACATTAATCATCCCCGTATTATAAGAATGATTCATCGCGTCCTGAAAAGTAATCGTCTGATTATTCAACGAACTTGTGGCGTTTTTCACGGTGTGCCCGTCAATCACCTCCTGATATTTGTTGAGATAAGTCATCTCCGGCGTCGCCAACCCCGTGTCAATCCCCGCCGCCATCGTAAAAGTTTTCATCACCGACCCCGCCTCATACGGCTCGGACAGAATCGCATTGGAAAAAACTTTGCTGTCCTCCACTTCCATGTATTTTTCCGGCTCATAACTTGGATTGTTGGCCATCGCCAACACCCGCCCATTGTTCGGATTCATCACCAGCACACTCCCCCACGTCGCCTTGCTCTTCGCCAACCCCTCCGCCAAATATTTCTCCGCCGCTGCCTGAATATTTCGATCGAGCGACAACACAATATTTTCGCCATCCTGCGCCGACACCCGCACATTCTTGTCCCCAATCGACAGCGGCACTGAGTTCACGTCCGTCACCGTCTGCAAAATCCCATTCTTGCCCGACAACCGCTCCTCAAAAGCCTCCTCCGCACCGTATTGCCCTTTCGCCTCGCCATTCACAAACCCCAAAGTCTGCCCAGCCAGCCCGCCCTCCGGATAAACTCGCCGCGTGGTTTCTTGCAACCCCACTCCTCTCAAACCTTTTGCCTTAATCGCCTCAGCCTGTTTGCGCGTGAGATTCTTCGCCACCACTTGATACCGGCTAGTCTTGTCCGCCACAGCTTCCGCCACACTCACCATCGGCGCCGGCACCACCTCTTCCACCATCTTCGCCACCGCCCCCTCGTCATCCACTTCCTTTGGATCCAAAAACAAAGTCCACACCACCTCATTCATCACAATTGGCGTTACCGCCTCCCCATTCATCAAATAAATCAACCCTCGTTTCGCCGGTATCTCCAACCGCTTGACCTGCTCGTCATCCGCCAAAGCCGCGTATTCCTCATGATGAATAATTTGCAAAGAAAACAGCTTGCACAAAATCACCGCAAACCCCACCACCATCATCACCACCAGAAATCTCACTCGCCCTGACATGCGCCCCTACTCGCTCACAAAGCCAACTTCCGTCGGCTTCACCATTTCTTTCGCCGTCGCACTATTCTCAATCTGTGAAATCGCCGTCACCCGCGCATTCTCCACCGCCATATCGTCTTTCAAAGCCGAGAGCTCCTCAATCCGCTGATCCATCCGCTCCGCCTCATAATCATAAGAGGCAATTCGCCCCGCCTGCGTCAAATAAATCAACCCAAAAGCCATCACCACCGCCAACGCAATCATCGTATGCGACAAAATCCCAAGATTCTTGCCAGAAAAAGTTCTGGCATGGTTGCGATTCTTTCGCCAAACAAGCGTCGATGATTCCGGATAAGTCACACTTCTCCTTGTCACAAAATTAGCATTAATATTCATTTTTATCATGTTCCTTAATTTTTATTTTGGTATTCTTGGAAGTATCCCCGCTCCAAACCGGAACGGGGATACTTGCCGTTTAACTGAAAAAAACTTTGACTTTTGAGGCCCTTGAAGAACCTTTAATTGTTATTTGTTTTGGCACGCTTTTTTCTCCTTTTGTTTTTATTTTTCGGGTGATTAAACCCTTGCGGCCGCCCGAAGTTTCGCACTTCTGGCGCGCGGATTTGAACTAATTTCCAATTCGCCGGCAACCATCGGGGTTTTCGTGAGGACTCTCAATCGAGCCTCCAGCCCCCGCGCACCCTCCGTCTTCAAAAACTCCTTAACCTTCCGGTCTTCCAAACTGTGAAAGCTGATAATCGCCACCCTGCCCGCCGGCAAAAGCAGCTCCGGCACAAGTGGCAAAGTTTTCTCCAGCTCCCCGATTTCGTCATTGACAAAAATCCTAAGCGCCTGAAAAATCCGTGTCGCAGGATGAGTTTTTTGATACGCATGCGTTTTTGATTTGATGAGCTCCGCGAGCTCTAGCGTTCCCGAAATCGGGCGCTGCCTCACAATCGCTTCCGCGATTTTCCCCGCAAACTTCGGGTTCTCCTCTCCGTATTTCACAAAAATCTCCATCAATTTTTGTTTCGGAAAATGATTGACCACCCTCTCAGCAGTCAATTCTTGAGTCCCGTCCATTCGCATATCCAGCTTCCCGTCCTTCGCAAACGAAAAACCCCGCTCTTTCAAATCAAATTGCGGCGATGAAACTCCAAGATCCATTAAAATCATGTCAAACCGGTTTCCACACTCCAAAAGTTTTAGCGCAGCACCATAAAAATCATTCTTCATCACATTTGCGCCTTTTTCTCGTAAAAATCGCAAATGGGCAATCGCAAACGCGTCGCGATCGACCAAAACAGAATGCTTATAGTTCTCCGTCAAACCCAAAATCGCTTTGGCATGCCCCGCATATCCCGCCGTCAAGTCCAGATAACTCTCCCCTGACTTCGGTTGCAAAACCGCCAAAACTTCGTTCAACATCACTGGTTTATGAAGTTCCATATACACATTATAACACAAGGAAACCAGCGAAAAGTCCATGAAAAAACTTTCCTCAAGCAACGCCGTGTCACAATGTCTGTTATATCTTGTTCTAAGACCACCCAACCGATAGCAAAGCTGTTTGTTTTTGCTTTGTTTTTTGTTTTTGTAACTGCAGAGCGTACATTAAGATTCCCTGCAGAAAAATATATTTGTCAACTGCGTTTGATCAGCGCTAAGTTAATCATATTCTAGCAGCCGTTGAGAGACTTATATATTTTATTTTAGTTTAAGTTACACTGGGAGGTGTTTTCCGCTTTTTAAAGGAGCGGCAACCTAAAGGTGCATGAGCTTGTTTAAAGAGGGCTCGTCTTGTCTTTCAAATCCTCTTGCTCTGCTACCAGTTGGCTAGTCTTAGAACTGTTTGTTAAGGTGCATTTTTATTTCAAAGTGGTTTTTGTTTTTATCTCCACTGCACTCAGTGTATAACACCCGCGTGGCGAAAGCAATAGCATTTTTTGCTTTTTTCATTTAATTTTTGCCTAATTAAAAAAGAAATTGTGGAAAAATCAAACAAATAACAGAGGTAAACTTTTCCCCAACTTGTGGAAAACTCCCCAGTTTTTACCTCTTTTACAGATACTCCCACCCTTTTTTGACATTTTACAAATACATTTTATAAAAACCGAACATGCTTTTTATTTTAACCACATTTTAGCCCCATTTTGCAACTTGACAACTCCCCCACGTCATGCTGCACGAAGTCGCAGTATCTACTTGACAAATCCCCTTTTCCTATCCTCGCTTCGCTCTGTCAAAGCTGCTCTTCCACCGCCATTCGCCCCTGTCATTCTTGACTTTCATCAACTTTTCTGCCATTCCTGCTCTTGCTTTTTTCAAAAAAATATGCTATAATGACGCCATCCCCTTGTTCAAGGGGTCGCATGTTAGTTCACATTATGTTAAGGAGGAACCCATTATGATACGCACCTCACTTCTCATCAACCCGTCGCCTGCAGAACTCGTAGAATGCTTAGTCAACGAGACATTCCTGGACGACTACGCCGGCGCGACCCTATTAGAAATCTCTTGTTTGTTCTCAAACCATCGGAAAGTCAGCAATTAGCCGTGATTTTTTAACTTTTACTTTCGCCTCTACGCTAAATTCACCCTCCGGTATTAAAATATTTTCTCCAGAGAGCGTTGTAAAATAATTTTCTCGCGAGTTGATAGTATTTCTTAGCGGTTCACCTTCAGGTGTTTTTTCTATAATTATACGAACCACGTACTCATCTTGTAGCTCGCTTACGGTTAGAATTGTTTTCTCCTTCAAAAAGCTAAGTAGGTTTCGTCCAAGAAAAAGACGACTGGCTTGCGGGTTACTACGATTCCGCCAATAATACACGCTATCGTCACCGTACTTCTTTTTTCGTCTATTACGGCTTTCTTCCTCTGAATGAAAGGTCTTGTGTGCAGAACTTTGATTTGGCGTGGACGGAACTGGTTTTCTTATGGGATTTTTAGACCATAATTCTTCCAGCTCATCAGAAGTAATTTCTATACCCGTATTGCTTATACTACTAACATACGGCTTGTTAAAGCTCTCAATGATATGCCTCTCGGTTATCGGAACAATAGCAGTTACCCCTGTCAAAGAAAGGACTTTTGCTTTACCACAAGCCGGACTTACTTCATCAACAATCGCCACGACTATTCCTTCGCTCGCCAAACTAGTAATATTCCCTTTAGGATATGAGTCAAATAAACTTGGATGTACTTTAACAAAATAGCCATCATCTTCAAGGTTGCCATTCTCAATAAGTTGAGCAGCAACATACTCATCAAGTACGTACTCTAACGGCACCATCCATGCGTCAGCCAGCAAAGCAGTGCCGTATCTAGTGTCTGCTTTTTCCAAAGTGCCATAGTACAGTCCGGTGTCCGTCTGTACTATAGCCTTTCCTCCAGTTAAGTTGATTTTATTCTGCACAGAAAACTCTTCCATACGTTTTTTCTCCTTATTGTGCCACTTTTGTTATAATGATGATAAATTAATGCGGGGCACGCACACAATTAATATTAACATACTAACACAACAAAGTCGTCATTGCAAGTGCGTTTTTAACAATTCCAAAACTTCTCGTTCACCCCCGCGGTGGCTCCCCGTCCGGCTCGCCCAACAGTTTTTTGGATTTGATTTCGTATCTTTTTCCTGTGACTTGCGAAACATAATAATTCTCGTCCAAAAGATTCACAAACATGCCTAAATCTTTGTCGTCCATGATGATAATCGACCCGTCCGTGTCCGTCATCAACTCCAGCTGCAACTCATCCGCATAATCCACCACCTGCTCCTGCGTCATCTCGCCAATCTCCAACTTTTCCAACTTCGCAACCAGCGGTTTTTTATCCCGCAACAAATCCGGCAACGTCAACCCCTCCGCCAAACTCAGCTTGTATTTTTCGGCAATTTCTTTCGCCTTTTCCTCCGCCAGTTGCACCGTCTGAAAATCATATTGAAACAGTTTCTCGAACTTCCCGCGCTGGAAAATCACAATCCGCCCGTCAATCATCAAAACTTGGTTGTCGCTCGGCATTTTGATGCCGGCGTCGGCGGGAAACGGCTCAAAACTCTCGCCTTTCACCACCCAAGACGACTTGTTTTCCAACGCCTGCCCCGTCGCCAACCCCTTCGCCACATAAAAATCCTTGCCGTCGTGTGAAAACTTCGCTATCACCCCCTTGACCCGCTTGAACTCGTGATCCGCCTCCGAAAAAAAAGAAATATCCTTGTATTCGTGTTCAATCAAATGCACCAAAGTCTCCGCCCGCCCCACTTTTTCGAGTTCAGTAAAATAAATCGCGTCCTCCGCCGCGCCAAACTCATAATCCCGCACCGACAGCCCAGAGTTTGCCCCAGAGTTCACGAAATTAATCATATCAATCAAAAACAACTGCCGCACCTGCCCCTCCAAAGCCCCGTTGAAGCGAATTTTATAAGGCGTATAATTTTTGTTGAACAAAAATAGTTCAACTTTCACCTCATTTTTCACCTCATCCATCTGGTTCGCCCACAAGAAAATATCAAAATCTGTTTTTTCCATCTTACCCCTCTTTCTTTGAATAAAATTATATCACAGGGTTTTGGAAAAAACCACTTTCGCCCCCATTTTGCTTTTCATCTGTTGACAGATTTGTTTTTCTTCAGTTGAGCGACCCGACTCTCTTTTATTTAAGATATCCCCAACAAGACCGGCAGGAAGAACATACCAACAAGTGAACCACATAGCTCTTGACTTTTAACCATTAGTGTGATATAATGATAAGGTATGCGTAAGTTAGTATTGGGACTAATCCTCTTTCTGGGAGTAATCACAGCGATTATCGCCCCCTCCGCCATGCAAGCCGAAAGCCCAAACAAACTGCCCGAACCAATCTTGAAACCCTCCCCCGACCCCGTCACCAACCCCGACGATTGGTTCTTCAACTACCGCCTGACCAGCCTCGCCGAAACCACCGATCAACTAGTCCAAACCACTGTCGGAGACTCCCTCGAAATCGAGCCAAACTCCCGCTGGGTCTATCCATCATATAACTCCGCCAGCATCGGGCTTTCCACCACCAAATCCACCCTCACCCGCATTGAATACGGCGAAACCGGTTATACGCACCAAACTGCCGTGTCGGACTCCTATTATTTCAACCACTTGCACTATCTGACCGGCCTCCAAGAAAACACCACCTATCACTACCGTGTAATTTATCAAGACCGTGCCGGCACTGTCAAAGCCACCCCCGATCAAACCCTGACCACCAAGCAATTCACCACTGAAACCAAACTGACCAAAGCCGACTTTCCCCTACAGATCACCACCTCTGGCACCTATGTCCTCACCGAAGACGTGACCAGCGACGGGCTGGGCATCAACATCAAAGCCAGCAACGTCGTGGTGGATTTGAACGGGCACACGCTTGTCTATGACAACGCCCCGCCCACCGTCGCCAAAAGCCCGACCTCTGGCTGGCAATACATCGAGGAGGCAAGTTATGGCATTCGTGCCGGACTGTGGAACTTCGTCAATATCAACATTTATAACGGTACCATCAAACAGGGCGCCAACGGCGAGGCCGAAATGGCTCCCCTGTTTTTGTATCATATGGGCAACACGAAAAATGAAGTGGCGGGCGTCACGGTGGATTACTACGCCGACTCCACCGCCGGCATGCGCACCAGTAGTGGCAATATTCACCACAACGTGGTTTATGACAGAGGCACCGAGATCTCCGACCGTCACGCCGGACTGCGGGCGTTGCACGCTGGCGCTGACAGCCAAGTGATTTATAATTCGCTTCGCCGTTTCCGCCATCGTGGCATTGATTGCGACGGCGCTAACTGCGAGGTGGCGTACAATGAGTTGTATTCCGATTCTTATGACACCAACTCTTTTGCCATCGGCAGTGGCGAAAATCACCTCATTCACGACAACAAGATTTTCGGGCTGGGCTATCTATTCATCGGCATTGGCTGGGGCAACGGGATGACGGCGCAAAACAACTTGATTTATGGCCGCTGTTATGCGCCAAACGTGCGTAGCGAAGAGTACGGCCGCCCCGCTTCAGTGGCGGGTATGCGGGTGACGGATTTTTATGAGGAGGGTTTCAGTAAGGGTATGTTGGTTGAAAATAACACCATCGTGTTGCTTGCCGAAAGGTCGCCGGTCGGCGACACCGGCTGCAACATGGCGCGCGGACTGTGGCTGAGCAACGGCATCAAAAGCCCGACCAACTCTATGATTTATCGTGGCAACACCATCAAAGTTGAAGCCCTGCCTAGCAATTATGACGCCACAAAATCCAGCGTTTATTACAACGGCGACGTCAATAACGTGCTCGCCCCCATCAGCATGCAAGGCGGCGCATGGACCAGCGAAGAAATCGCCACAGCCATCCTGTTTGAAGACAACCATCTCATCGCCAACGTCAACCACATCGTGATTGGCGAAGGCTATGGCATTGGCAGCGGAGCGAAGCTTTATCGCACTACTCTCGAGAAAATTGAGCACGACAGCGAATTTTTCAGACCGGTGCGACTGGGGTTTTGGTATTGGAACACGCTCGGTAACAAGATGATTGACACCACCCTTTTGAACTTTGACAAATCCGAGTTTGCCCCACCACAATTTTTCGGTGGTAGCGGCAAGATGGACATTGAGTACGGTTTCACCACCAGCCCGCAATTTGTCGACCAGTTCGGCAATCTCCTCGCTAGCCAAACCATCACCGCCCAGATTGACGGCGATAAAATCATCCAAATCACCACTGACGCCGACGGGCGAGCCCATTTTGAGGTCATCACCGCCAAATATTACAAATACGGCAACAGCCTTGAGGACGGTGGCGTGCATGGCGCCCCTAGTCAGATTGAGTACCAAAATTATCAGTTCAGCCTCGCGGGCTATCAGCCCAACATTCAACCCACCGTTTCCTTGAAAACCGCCCACCAAATCATCCTACAAAAACTCAGCGGAGGTGACAGTGATGAAAACAACAACCATGACGACGCCAACCAAAGCCCCGACAGCCAACCCCAAAATCCTCCAGCCACGCTCCCGAAAGAGTTCCCCGTCTCTGGTAGTACGCCCTAAACCCGCGCGCCCAGCCGCGCCTTGTTTGCCCACTCATCCGCGAGCTCGTTGCCCTTTGTGCCCGCATGTCCCCGCGTCCACTCAATGCATGGTTTCGCCGTTTTATAAAGCTCATAAAGTTCTTGCACTAATTCCAGATTCTTGATTCCGCCCCGCTTGCGCCAATCGTTCGCCTCCCAAGTCGGCGCCCATTTTGAAAGCACATTCACCCAAAACTCCGAGTCTGTATAAATCTTGTACTCAGCCCCCGCCTCTGTTCCATGCTGGATAGCCGCCAACAACGCCTGCCCTTCCATCCGGATATTCGTCGAAGGGTTTTCGCTTCCCAAAACTACCGGCTCTCCATTTAGCACCACCGCAAACCCGCCCGGTCCTGGGTTCGGCTCACAGCTGCCATCGGTATAATACTCATTCATAAACCTATTTTATCACAAAGCCACCCTTCCACCAAGCTTTGGGTCTTGTTGCATAATTCTCCAAAACAGCTCCGTTAGTTATATATTCACCCACAAACTTTGCTTGCACGCCAAACAATATGCTATACTATAAAAGAATCTTGTACCTTATATTTTTAATATATTAACTTTTTGGCAAGGCTTTATTTTTCTTGAAAAGGAGATTTTGAAAAAATGAAAAAGGCAAAGTTGACCCCAACTCAGAAACTATACAAAATGATATTCTCCGAGTTCCCCAGCCACGACATCAAGGAGCAAAATATTCCGCAATTGATAAAACTTGTGGACGAACTCCTGAACAAACGGGAGGCGGAGCTCATAAAGTTGGTTTATGGATTGGAGCGAGAAGTGAAACTTATTCGGCAAATTGGCGGAATCTTGGGTGTGTCTTATGACACAGTGCGGGAAACGCATTATCGAGGTATTCGCAAGCTGTACCAAGCGCGTCAGAGAATCTTTTGGCTGTTTCACCACCATCACGCCGAACCGCTTGAATACAATCCGGCGTCGAAAAACCAAGCCGTCAACCAACACCTCTGAGAGCACCCAGAAAAGCTGAATATTAGCACTTTTTCAAAAAGCCGCCTCACGGGGTGGCTTTTAGCATTTTCCAGCTTGTCTACAAAGCGTCTTAATGCCGCTTAATGCCGCCAGCTCCTGTACAAACCCTCGCTTTTGAGTTATAATTGCCTCAATGAACCACGAATATATCGCCATTTTAGGGCGGCAACCAAAACTGGGTTTAGCGGAGCTGGAAGCGCTGTATGGCGACGGTGTTGGGGTGCTCACGGAAAATGTTGTAAAAATTACAACAGAGCCGGAACTTGCGCGTCTGGGCGGCGCCAAAAAGATTGGGCGGGTTATTGGTGGCGGTGGCGAAAAAGACATTTTTGACCTTTGTAAAAATTACATCACACCCCTGCGCGGGAAAATCACGGTGGGGTTTTCGGCGTTCAATTCACATTTCACACCCCGAGAGTTGCAAAACTTCGGCATCCGCCTGAAAAAAGCCGCAAAATTATCGGGGCAATCCATACGCGTCGTCCCCAACCAAACGACGGAGCTGTCCACCGCCACCTCTTTTCACAACAAACTGGGCACCACCCCCAACAAAATTGAGTTTCTGTTGGTTGAAACCGGTCGAAAAATCCTCATCGCCGCCCTCACCCAAACCCAAAACATCAACCATTACCGCGACCGCGACCAAAAACGCCCCTATCGCGACGCCTTTGTTGGCATGCTCCCCCCCAAACTTGCCCAAATCATGATTAATCTCGCCACCGACGGTCAAGACCCTGCCGGAAAAACCCTGCTTGACCCCTTTTGCGGCACAGGAGTGATTTTGCAAGAAGCTTTGCTTATGGGAACGAAAGCTTATGGCACAGATATTAGTGAGAAAATGGTGAATTATTCAGAACAAAATCTGACGTGGCTCACCAAAAAGCTGAAAAACCACTTCCAAGTTGCTGAAAAAATCTGTAACCCGCTGAGGGCTGTTCGGGTGACGCGAGGCGGAGCAGCACCCAAAAATGTTTTCGCCCCATTTTTCTCTGTATGCCTTGGTGACGCAACTTCATTCCAGTGGCAACAACCGATTGATTTTGTGACCTCTGAAACCTATCTCGGGCAACCCTTCTCCGCCCCGCCCAGCGACCAAAAACTCCGCCAAGTTGCAACAACCACCCAAAAAATCTTCCTCGCTTTTTTGAAAAATCTTGCGCCCCAAATCAAGCCCAACACCCCCCTCTGCCTCGCCATCCCAGCATGGAAACGCCAAGATGGCACCTTCTTTCACCTCAAAATCCTTGACTTGCTCAACGGCTTGGGGTATAATGTCATAAGTTTCAAACATGTTGGGCAAAAAGACCTCTTGTATTTTCGAGAAAGTCAAGTCGTCGCCCGAGAATTATTAGTTTTAAGGAGAAAATAACATGTCGCACGTCAAAGCAGGCGGAACAAGCAAAAACATTCACAACAACGCTGGTCAAAGACTCGGCGTCAAGCGTTTCGGCGGTCAAAAAGTCAAAAAAGGTGAAGTCCTCGTCCGCCAAACCGGCTCCACCAAAATCGCCGGCTCCGGCACCTATCTCTCGCGCAACTACACCATCCACGCCGCCGTCGACGGCATTGTGGAGTTCGCAAAACGCAAAAAAACCACTTTCTCCGGCAAGAGCGTCCCTCGCACTGAAGTCCGCGTGCGATAATCTTGATTTTGGTCAAAATCTTTGATACAATAGACCCAAATTTTAAACAAAAGGAGTCAAAATGACCACAATCAGCGTCCCGATATCAAAGTTCAAAGCCCATATTAGCCAATATTTGGCTAATATTGATAATCAGCGCGTGCGTATTACCAAGAATGGCGAAGAGATAGCCTATGTTGACGGCGCAGTGGAAGAAAGGCAAGCCGCTGCAAAACGTCTGGACGGAATTATAAAAAACCCAAAGCATGACTGGGACAAAGAAGCCATCCGAGAACACCGCCTGAAAGAGAAATACCGCTTATGAAGCGGGTAATGGTCGACACAAACGTCGCCGTTGATTTGCTCATGCAACGACCAAGATTTGTCGAGGACGCCCGTCGGATTTTTTATGACAAAAGCTTAAAAATATGCATAGCCACTAACAGCGTAACCGACGTATATTACATCGTCGCCAAAAACTCCAACAAAACAACAGCTCATGCGGTCGTCTCTGATCTTTTAATGCTTTGCGAAATTTTGCCGGTCACCGGTGAAGACTGCCGCCAAGCGTTAAGCTCACCAATTTCCGATTACGAAGACGCCATTCTGGACGAATGCGCCGCTCGCAACAACATCAAATACCTCATCACTCGCGACAAAACCTTTGCGAACAGCCACACAAAAAGCGACGTGCGGTTGGCTGCCGATTTTTAGGGTGATGGCCAAATCATCATTCTCTCCATCTGTCATTGACCACAAATGCCGCTGACAAAACCCCAATTGTCGCCTTTGACGCCATTGCAGCTTGACAAGTCGTTTTCATAAGTGCTACACTGCTTATAGTTATATTTAAGTTGTAAACTAAGGAGCAAAAAACTTATGAATACTGATGATATGAGCGGCGCAACCAGAGAGAGAGAGAGAGAGAGAGAGAGAGAGAGAGAGAGAGAGAGAGAGTTAAGCTTGGGCAATGTAAAAGAAAGCTCCAGTTTTTAAGCTTTCGTCGCAACAGACGGTTGTTGTTTGCGAAAATTATGATGGTCGTTTGTGTTTTTGTGGCAACTGGTGCTGTGGCTACATCGTATTTCGTGTCCAAAATCCAGCCAAGTGAGGCCGCTGTTTCATCTTGGCAAGACATCGCGTCAACCGCTTGGCTGAATACCAGTGATGCGCGCTATGCCTCATATCAAGGTGCAGTCGGCAGTGATTACGATAATGCTTATTTGATTAAGACCGAAGAAGAGTTGGCAGCAATTGGCTCCGCTCAGCCCAGAATGTATATCAAACTTGCTCCAGACAAGGGGTATTTTGACTTGAGCGGACATGATTGGGTGTCGGTTGAGCTAGTCGGTGGAGTTGACAAACCCACCGCAATTAGCATTGATGGCCAAGGTTTTCAAATAAAAAACGCAAACGTCATTGGCTATAACACCATTACCTTACCAATGGATAGTTCTATCGACAGTACCCCAGCTGATGATGCGCTTTTGACTGGCGTCGGTTTTTTTGGTGTAACTAGCAACGTCAACCTCCTAGACATTGAGCTTGTCGACCCAACCATCACTAAAATTGGACATTATGACCATTACCCTGATGGAGAGCCTCAAGCTTACGCCATAGGAACATTGCTTGGCATTGGTCACGACACTTTTTTGAGGAGTCCCCACATCATCGACCCACACGTCACGATAAACATCATAGACTATGATTACGATTATTTACTTTCCAATATTATGATAGGTGGGATTGCTGGATATATGTACAAAAGTACCTTAGCGCGTGGAGTCGTCAATGGCGGCATCATCACTAACGATGAGGGGGGTTATGAGGCTGTCAGCTTAGCGTTTGGTGGAGCCGTAGGCTATAACTATGACAGCGCCATCATCAACACTTGCACCGATACAAATATGGCCGAGATTATCTCACGAGAGTATGCCTACAACAATCGAGCCATTGGCGGGCTAGTCGGACTTACCTCCTCCACAGAGACTGCACTTATACAAAACAATTATTGCTTATTGAATTCTTGCTCACACACTACAATTGATATTTATACTTCTGGTCGTCTATATGATTGGGGTGGTTGGTATAGCGGTATCGGTGGAATAGCTGGCGTAGTCATCAACGACGACGTGGTAAACAATTACTTTGATGGAGAAATCAACATTTACGATTTACAGCACACGACTTACGCTGTTGGAATTTTATTCGGCTTTATAAGAGACAGTGTACTTGATGACACCAGTAGCACCCCATACAGTATAAAGCATAATTTTTATTCACAAAGTGCGATTGAATATCCAGCAGTTGGATATATATACGATACGGACATCATTGATTATCATGGCGCGCAATTTTCATCTTGGAGTGAGCTAAAAGACCTCCTAAATGCTGGCACCGAGGAGGTTAAAAACGTAGCGGCAGCGCATACTGATATAGCAGAGCAATTTAAAGATCAACCCGTAAATGTCTCCGACTGGTTCGAATCTGACGGTGTTGATGACTGCGGCCCAACAGGTGCACCCATACCCATTAGGATTTCACAACCGGTGGATATCACTAATCCCAACCAATACGTCACCTATAATGGCGCCACCCAAACCCTATCTGTCATCACCAAAGACGTCGCGGTTGGCGCCAGACGTTATCGTTTTGTGTTAAACTGCACCAATGTCAGCGGCGTCAACGTCAATGCTTATGGAGATGGCTCTGGCGGCTCCATTACAGCGGTTTATGCAGCTGGTTTGGACGGTGTTTTGGGGAGCAGCGATGACATCGAAAGACCGGTGGCTATTTTCTCACAACTCACCTATTCCTGCCCCAACCTCATCATCAATGCCAAGCCCATCACTCTTGCCCCAAAAGACAAAAGCAAGGAATATGACGGAACGGCGCTGGCGCTTGACGCTGAAGATTACGACGTGACGGCCGGAGGAACAGCCACCGGCGAGCAGATTAGCAGCATAGGTTATAATTATTCAACAGTTGCGGCTCCAGTAGATGTTGGAGGAAGCAACGCCAATATTGCGTCCGTGGTGATTAAGAAAGGCGCGACTGACACCACTTCCAACTATACCGTCACCAAATCCGCCACCAGCAAACTGACCATCACCAGCCGACCCATCTCCATTCGCCCCAAATATCGCGAAAAAGTTTATGACGGGACTCCCCTGACGGCCATTGAATACGAGATCACCTCTTCAAAAGGCGTAGTCAATTCGGACGAGATTGGCTCTGTTAATTACACTTCGGACAACTCGCTGGTGAACGTTGGCGAAGCAGCATCAAGAGTATCAAGTGTGACTATCACCAAAAAAACCGGAGGCGCTGATGTGTCTGGCAATTACAGTATCACTAAAGAAACCAATTTGTTGAAAATCACCGCAAAGCCGATCACGCTGAAGGCCGGCGACGCCTCCAAAGTTTATGACGGGACTGCACTAACCGCTAATACTTATTCTATTACAGCGGGCGGGCTTGCTGATAATGAAACCATTGCCAATGCTGACGTGGTTTATGCTGGCACGCAAACCAATGCCGGATCCAGCCCCTCCAGTTTGACGGTGGACATCAAAAAAGACAACACCGTTACCACTGGCAACTATAACATTTTCTATCAAACCGGTATTCTGACCGTTTCAAAGCGTGCGGTAACCATCAAGCCCAACGACCGTACCAAAGAATACGACGGGGCGGCGCTGACTGCCAATGAGTTGACTGCCACCAATCTGGTTTCAAACGACAGCGTGGCAGCAAATTATTCCGGCGCGCAAACTGATGCCGGATCCAGTTTTTCTAGCATAGAAGTTACGGCTATCTCAAACACAGGAGGTGATGTCACAGCAAACTATGAAATTACAACCCAAACTGGAAACTTGACTGTTACGGCTCGCCCGATTAGCCTGAAGCCCAACGACGCAACCAAAGAATACGACGGCGAGTCACTCCGTCCATCCAGTTATACCATAACATCCGGTACTTTAGCCGGTAGCGAAAGCATTACTAATATATATTTCACCAATGATAGCACCCAAACCAATGCCGGAACCAAAAATGACGCCGCCATTGAAACTGTCATCATCAAACGCGGAGCCAACAACGTCAGCCATAATTACGACATTGACACAAGCACTACAGGTATTTTGACAGTCACTCAAAGACCGCTAACCCTTGAGCCAAACGATGCAACCAAGATATATGACGGGACGGCACTCACGGCTAACGCTTATTCTATCAAGGCTGGCACGTTGGTTAACGGCGAAGAAATCACCAACGTATCCTATGGCGGAGCTCAGACCAATGTCGGAATCAACCATGCCACTATTTCAAGCGTCACAATCAAGCGGGGAGAAAATAATGTTAGCTCTAATTATGCCATTAATACTACGGCAATCGGCACTTTAACTGTCACTGCCCGCCCAATCACCGTTCGGCCCAGTAGTGCCGAAAAAGTCTATGATGGGACGGCACTCACAGCCACTGCTTATACAATTCAAAATGGTTCGCTAGCAAATGGAGAAAGTATTGTTGCAGTATCATACACCGGCGCGCCGATTGACGTTGGCATATACGACAACTCTGGCGTAGTGATTGATGCAATTGAGAAAGACAGCAATCATGCCGACGTCACCACCAACTATGCCATCACCTACCAAACCGGTGCTTTGGCAATAACGCCCCGACCAATTACCGTGACTCCCAATTCAGTTGAAAAGGTTTATGACGGGACGGCGCTCACAGCTTCCACGCTTTCCGCTACCAATATCGCAATTGGCGACAGCGTTACTGGTGCCTCTTACACCGGTTCGCAAACCAATGTTGGCTCTAGTTTGTCTGAAACTACTATCACAGCTATTACTAATACGCGCGGCAACGCGATAAATAATTACACGATTACTTACAATAAAGGCACCTTGACCGTCACTTCCCGCGCCATCAACTTGAAACCCAGTTATGCTGAAAAAGTCTATGACGGCACTGAATTAACGGCGACCTCATACACAATGCAGTCTGGCTCACTCGCGAACGGTGAAAGCGTCACTAATATCTATTACACCGGTTCGCAAACCAATGTTGGGGAAAGCACTTCGCAAATTGAAACAGTGGTAATTAAAAAAGACGGTGAAATCACCAACAGCAATTATTACATTAATATTGACGAAGTGGGTATACTGAAAATCACTGCCCGACCGCTGGTTTTGGTGCCAAATGACAAGTCGAAAGTTTATGACGGGACACCTTTTGCAGCGGACACTTACAGCATTGAAGGCGGTAGTTTAGCAGAGGGCGAGCATATTGCAAGCGTATCTTATATTGGCTCGCAAATTGATGTGGGAGTTGGCAATTCCAGCATTTCGGTCGTGATAATTCAACGGGAGAAAAATGACGTCACTTTCAACTACGCTCTTGACATAGACGCGCTTGGCGTTCTAGCGGTTGCCGCCCGCGAAATCACGGTGACGCCAAAACCGGCAACCAAAGTTTATGACGGGACGCCACTTCTTGCTACTGCTTATGACATTACATCTGGCACGTTGGCTGAAAATGAAATGATTGATGGTGATATTTATGAGGGAGAGCAAATTAATGTCGGGATTAGCAGTTCGGAAATCAAGGAGCTGGCTGTGTTCAATAACGACGAGGAGGACGTGTCCTCTAATTACCTGATTAATTATGAACCCAGCATTTTGGAAATTACCGCAAGAGAAATCGCACTAAAACCAGTTGATATCGCCAAGACTTACGACGGAACACCACTGATAGCGAATGAATATGAAATAACAGATGGCGACTTGGCGGTTGGCGACTATATCGAAACCGCAACTGTCACTTATTCTGGCAGCCAAACAGAAGTTGGAGACAGTAGCTCGCGGGTCGAAACTCTTGCAATTTATAACCAAAACGGCAAAGACATGACCGCTAATTATGCCATCAAGCAATTGGTCGGCCTGTTGAGTGTGGCGCCCGTTATTATGGTGCCAAACACTGGCAATGGAGCACTCATCAATGACAACCTTTTGACTGACCACGTGACAGTTTGGTTATTAATCGCAACCGCTACAACCGCCACCATCATAGGAGCGATGATGATTTGGATAAAAGTCTCGCCTCGAAAGAAAAAACTATAACTCAGAAATCCCAGTATAAGCGTCCTTCAGCGTGACTGTCTTGCCGTCAACGTCCAAACACTGGTCACCCGCAAAGGCCTTCGGCGCCTTACGCCCGACAAAACCCCCAATATAATCGGCGCAGTCCAAAATACTTTGTGTCATGAACCCAAAATGCCAATCATCCTCCGCTCCCTCGCGCCAAAAATGCACAGCTGCACCGCCATCACAATTTTCTCTGTTTTCATCACAAAAACCAATATTGCCCTGAATAGTCTGATATGGAGTTATGGAGCTGTTTTTTATGTTGCTCTCCTCAAGATCAACTAACTCCACCTTGTTCACATTAAACCCCTCGCTCGCCAACACGTTATAAAAAGGTTCCAGCGGGTCTGACGACGTCACCTCTCCGCTTTTGTCTTCATCCTCATTGTCATCAACCACACCTGAACCACTATTGTCACTCAGATTGCTCTCCTTGTTGCCACCCGTCTCCTTGTCATTTTTGTCAATCAACACCATCGCCAAAGCCCCGCCGAGCGCCAAAACCGCCACCGACAAAACCCCAATTATCACCTTCGACACCACACCACCGCCACCTTTTCTCGCCACATCTTCTTTCCGTCCCACAATTGGCTGCTGTTGATTTTGATTGTCCATTTTTGCTCCTTTTTTATTCCCTTACGCCAATAATACCCACCAACAAGCATAATTACAATAGTAAGCCAAAATTTTATATTCATAACCTTGTTTCCTATAACACAATCTTTTCCGCGTCCTCCACCCGATACTCCCCCACTTTTGTGCGGCGCAGCTCAGTCAGATATGCTCCTGTCCCCAGTTTTTCGCCAATGTCCCGCGCCAAACTCCGGATATAAGTGCCGGAAGACACCCGGCAGCGGATTTTTAAAACAGGATAAGCATATTCCAAAATCTCCATCTCATAAATCGTAACCTTCCGGCGCGGCATTTCCGGCACCTCGCCCCGTCGCGCCAACTTGTAAGCCCGCTGTCCATTAATTTTGATTGCTGAAAAGATTGGCGGAGTTTGTGTAATTTCTCCCACAAAACTTGCCACAACCGACTCCAAAGTGGCGAGATTCGGCTGGCTGGCACTCACTTCTCTGAGCTCACCCTCTGGGTCGTCCGTGGCGGAAACAAACCCCAACTTCAAAACCGCCTCATAAACCTTATCCAACTTCAAAAACTCCCCCGATTTTTTCGTCATCTTCCCCGAAAGCAAAATCAAAAGCCCCGTCGCAAAAGGGTCTAAAGTCCCCGTATGCCCCACCTTCACTTTCCGTCCCGCTTTTTCCGACAACTGCCGCCGCACCCGAGCCACCACGCCAAAGCTGCTAACCCCCGCCGGCTTATCCACCAAAATAATTCCATCCTCATTCATATCATATAAGTATACTCAAAAAATCCTACGCCGGCAACTTGAACTCGCCATTATCCCCAAGCGGTGGCGGAGCAGTAATCCCCTCCGGTGGCGGCGCCATCGGCGCGTTCGGGTCAAACTCCGGCGGCATTGGCAAACCGCCAACCTGCCCCCCATCATTTTGATCCGCCGCAGTCGTCCCAAGCAGTTCACTCACTTTCTCCTCCGCGCTCTTGTCCGCATTCGCGTCCGGTATCGGCGCAATCGTCGCCTTGCTGGGGTCGTGTTCGCCATAAGTGAAAGATTCTCCCCCAGCCCCAGCACCGTTGCTGCCGTTAACCAATTCCTCGTTCGGTGTCAAAAAAACACTAGGCGAAGTGGTCGGAGCCGGCGCGGGCGACTCTGGCGTTGGTTGCTCCGTTTTCGGCGTTTGTTCATCATGCATGTGCTGAATCTCCTGAATCGTTGGCGCCGCATGCTCAATCACCAAATTATCCGCCGGCTTGGATGGCTGAGGCTCCGCTGGCGCAATCACCACTTCTGGCGATGGTGTCACTGGCGCTGGATCTGCCTCTTCCTTGACTTCCGGCGCGACCACCGGTTTCGCCAGATTTTGCGCCACCGTCTGCTGATCCGCCCCCAAAGACATCATCCGCGATGCCAAAGTCATCACCTCCGGCGTAGTCTTGCTATTACTAAAACGCTCCGTCGCTGCCACCAAACCCGTGAGCAAAGCCTGCGCAATCGCCTTATCCATCAACTCGCCATCCTGAACATCACCCCGCAAATCCTCAATCACCCGCGCTACTAACTCCGAAATCGAACTCACTCCCGTGTCCGCCCACACCACATCACCAAACCGACCCGGCTCGCCAGAAGACATGTTCACCACATGCGCATTGTGCATAATCCGCCCGTGCTCACTCAAAGCGTTATCCAAATCATCCACCGTCTTGACATCCAAGGCAATCACAAGATCAATGTTGTATTCGCCGTGCGAAAACTCCAAATCCGACTCGTCAATTGTCGTGCGATAAGGCGTAATAAACACCTTGACATAATCCCCTTCAATCTTATATCGCAAATGGTCAGCCTTGTCCTTGTTGAGCGCAATGATAAAATCCTGCAAACTATTGGTGTTGGTTTCAAAAGTCTTCCCCGGTTCCAAAAACTCCAGCTGATCCGGCACCTTGCCCGAAAAAATCGCCGTCGCGTGCTTGCCCAACTTGTCCAAAGCCAAGGTCAAGGCCAGCGATGTCACCAGTTCATCAATCGTCGGGTTCTTGTTGAGCGCAATCAAAATATTCTCTGCCCCTCGAATATTATCCAAAACTTTTTGTTGCTCGCCCGTACCTTGATTTTCTGCCATTTGGTTATCCTTTTTGTTTTAGATTAGCATAAGCCGCTTTCAAAGTCAAACAAAAGGCTCAGATTTGGCGTTGTTGCATAATTATCGCCCCCGTCAAAGAGGCTTTGCTGTTCGCCGAGTGCAGCCAAATCGGTTAAGGCTGAAGGGTGTGGGGTGCCCGCACCTTAACCGATTTGACGCGA